>PAXB01000041.1 GCA_002715035.1 Fidelibacterota bacterium | reverse complement strand
ACGTGGTTGGGGAGCACCCTTTCACATTATCATTAAGAATGGGGACCAAAATAATGTTGGTATTATTATGGGAGAAATAGATGAAAATCAGATAATGTCTTTTTTAAAAGAAGCGCTTTGATCAGATTAGCGAATTAAAAGCGTTTTATAATACACCTGCTTTTTTGAGCGCAATTTTCCACCGGGCAATTTTTTCATCTTTTTTCTTAACATTTATTTTTGGTGTAAACTCACCATCTGAATCAATTTTTATATTTGGCCAGGATCCTGTTAAAGATTGATTTAATAATGCATGAACCCCCAGAGCCGTTCGGTCTTTCATTATACTATGGGTTACAGTGAGGCCTGTCAAATCCGATATGAATTGCAATAGAGGGTTTCGTGCTCCCCCCCCGCTTGCCATCACACTTTTAGGCATAATGTTTAAATGAGTTTTTACTAAATTCCATATATCGTTCACGAGAAATCCAATTGATTCCATTCCTGCTCGAATAATTTCATTGGGGAGATCTTCCCCATACCCCTCAGATACAGTTTTCAAATGATCAATCCAATAGGGGGCTGCAATCCCAATGGCGGAAGGTACATAAACGCCATTTGTTTCTGTTTTCGTACACCGGCGAGACCACTGCATCTCTTTATGAGGGATGTCTAATTCATCCTCCAAAGTATAAAAAAGTGCATTGCAGGCATTAACTGTTCCCTCAAGCAAATATAATCTTTCATTGGCATTGGAAAACAGGACGCTGCTGATTAAACCATCTATGTGAGCCGGTTGCTGACCTGCATTGATTTGTACAGAGCCTGATGTCCCAAAATTCATAGCAACGAACCCCGTTTTAAAACCACCNTGACCAATCAATGCAGCCTGTTGGTCTCCAATTACAATTTGTAATGGGATTGAATAATCATCATATTTTATGGATCCATAGTTAGATTCAGATGAAACCAATTGCGGTAAGCAATTTTTTGGAACGCCGAATAAGTTTAATAAATTTTGATCCCATTCACAGGTATCTAAATTCATCATGATAAATCGTGANGCAACCGTTTCATCCACTAAACAATTACCCGTTAAATAGTGANNAATAAATGCACTGATTGTACCAAATANAGCTGAACCATCTTCGANTTTATTTTTTAGAGAAGTTGAACGATTGATTAGATGAGTAAATTTAGGACCCCCAAAGTGAGGGTTAAGCGGTGCGCCGGAAATCTTGAAAATTGACTCAGAATATGGCTTTAATTTNTCCACGATATCTGTCGCCCGGCCATCTTGCCAACTCAGGGTTGGTGTGAGGGGCTTGATGGTATTNCGATCCCAAAATAAAAAAGTGGATCGTTGGACTGCAATACCTGCAGATGCAATATAAATATTNTTGTTTTTAGCGTAGGTAATCGTTTCGCGAATTAATTTTTCACAAGAGCGAGCAATCTTTAGTGCATCTGCCTCTACATGTCCCGGTTTTGAATTATTTAGGGAATGTCTTAATCGAGATTTAAAGACCGCACGATGAACAGAATTAAATAAAAAAACTTTTGTGGCAGAAGTTCCTTGGTCGATGACCAGAGTAAAGGGTTTGACGGCTNANGGCAAATCAGCCGGAGAGCGTCATATCGTATATATCTTCAAACTCTTCGGTTTTAATCATACGAATTGCATCCCAAGTTAGTTTTGTGCATACTTTGGCGCAAATTTGGCATCCGATGCATTCATCATGGCGAACTTGAACCGGNGGAATTGGAATACCATATTTTTCNANTGGGATTGGTTCAATACAATCGACGGGACAAAANGGTACGCAGACCTGACATCCGGTGCAATTATCCTCNTCAACGACTGCCATGAGTTTCGGTTTCTTTTTCTTAAAATTAACCTTTTCTGNCGGATCGGGTATCGATTTGTAATGATTGTAGCTAGATGTGTTTNTCATAATAAATACTTATATTTAGGNACGGAAGTTAAAAGAAAATACTTTTTATCACCAAAAGCCTTTTTTANTAATATAAAAAATAGTTTAATTTCTTGNAGGNTTTAAAACCACTTTTAGGAGAAAATAATGACCTACATTATAGCAGAACCATGTGTTGGAACTTGNGATACAGCTTGCGTAGAAGTTTGTCCGGTTGATTGTATCCATGGACCAGANGATAAAACAGGTGCCGGTGCCGAAGCAAAAGAAGATGGATTCGATCCGGAAGGAAAACAACTTTATATTGACCCCGAAGAATGTATTGATTGCGGCGCATGTGAACCAGAATGCCCCGTTGAAGCAATTTTNGAGGAAAGTGAAGTACCTGAAGAATGGAATAAATTCAACAAAATTAACTATGATTATTTCGGTCGTGAATATTCAGGTTAATTGTTAAAGAAATATTCTTTTTGAACCGGCTGTTGGTTTCTCAACAGCCGGTTTTTTTGTCTTACTATGAATAAAAATAAAATACTTGAATTATTAAAAACGGTTAATTATCCAGGATTCAGTCGGGATATTGTTTCATTTGGTATGGTGGACGATGTATCAATAGATGGAGATACAATTAATGTTCGATTAAAAATCACTACACAGAATGAAGAAAAAAAATCGACTGTTATTGATAGCGTTAACCAAGTAATTGGAAAAACAAATTCATTTAAAGANATCAAAGTAACTGTTAAGGAAGGTGCCCCATCCTCCTCTCAACCTCAGGCTCCCCAATCCCCGGAACAGCAACCACCACCACCTTTGAATGGNGTTAAACATATAATTGCAGTTGCCAGTGGGAAAGGCGGGGTTGGNAAATCTACTGTTGCANCAAACTTGGCTCTTTGTATTAAAAATACCGGCCACNCTGTTGGCCTTTTGGATTTAGATATATATGGGCCTTCCCTTCCGATTATTTTGGGAATCCAGGAACAGCCGGAATTAACGCAAGATCGAAAGCTTATTCCCCTTGTTCATTTAGGAATGAAGATTATGAGTTTTGGGTTTATTAGCGGCAATGAAACGCCGGTTATTTGGCGAGGTCCATTGGTTGCCCGGATGACAGAACAATTTTTTCGTGATGTAGAATGGGGAGAATTAGACTATTTAATTCTAGATCTTCCGCCTGGAACTGGAGATGTTCATCTTACATTGACACAAAAATTAAAAATTGATGGTGTTGTGATTGTAACGACACCTCAGGATATTGCTCTGGCTGATGTACGAAAAGGCGCCGATATGTTTAAAAAAGTTCACACACCTGTTTTGGGAGTTATTGAAAATATGTCCGGTCTTTTTATTAAAGGTAAAGTTNACAGGGGGGGCTATGTTTCGATTGAAGGTAAAAATCCAGAAGTTGATTCAGATGGCCAGTTTTCTATCCGAATTGATTTGTTTAAACGGGGTGGTGGACAGTCTGAAAGTGAACGATTGAAGGTACCATTATTGGGCGAAATTCCCTTAGCACAAGAGATTATGGAGGCCACAGACGCAGGTGAACCCATCGTGAGCAAAGCCCCCGAAGCCTATGTATCAAAAATATATAAATCCATTGCTGAAAAGGTAATGAATGCACTGAACTAATGTTCAATTACTTTACTGATATTATTGTTTTTATATTTCTTGGCTTCGCGATTATATATCCACTCTTTCTTTGGATTACTCCTTTAAAAAAAATAGACTCTGGGTTTTATCGTTTTAATCTTGGGATGTGCTGTGTGGTGGGAGCCTTGGGTATCACTGCATTTTATTTTCTGGATCCAAGTCTTGTAACAAATATTTATGTGTGGATCTGGTTTGGCGCTTTGATGATTGTGACAGCTTTATATTGGAATTCAACCGATATAAACAATATGGTGATTACTGCCATTTCTTTATTTGGNATNGGCACGATGATTGGCATTGTTGCAGATATTGTGCATGAAGAATTTCTTAATGGTGTTTNGTTCGTTGTCCTTTTGGGTTCAGCGATTACCGCAGCGGTTTTCTTTGCCATGATATTGGGGCATTGGTATTTAAATGTTATTACTTTACCCATCAATCACCTAAAAAAAGCAACCATGAGTCTTTGGGGATTATTGATAATTCGGTCGATTTGGGATATTGTTTATTTATCAACGAATACCATTGTAGATACATTTGGAATTTCTCATAACCTATGGACGTTCATGTTCCAATTTGATGGGTTTCTACTGGCCGTTGCTTTTTTTATGGGAAACATCGTTCCTATTACTTTAAACTTTTTTATCTGGCGCACNTTAAAACTCCAAGCGACCCAAAGTGCAACCGGATTGTTATATGTCTCTATTGTTTCTATTTTATTCGGAGATTTGCTTTTTAAATANTANTTACTTCAATATGGGTTTTTGGTATGAGTCAATTGGATTGTGAAGTTTGTAAAAAAACAAAATCATTTACAGAAGCAAAAAAATGCAATGATTGTAATAAATCAAATTTATTTGAATTTGACTTAGATTTTTCTGAATGTCCAGTCTGTGGTTGCAAACACCTATATTATAAAAAAGATTTTAATCAAGCTGTCGGATGTATTATTATTTTAATTGGCGCCTTGCTGGTTCCCTGGACATATGGAATCAGTCTAATTGTGTTGTCAATAATTGACTTACTGTTATATCGTCGCATTAAAGATTCTGTTGAATGTTATCAGTGTAAATCAGAATATAAAAATATGGCTGTGCCTAAAGGATTAAATCCATTTGATCATCACACGGCAGAACTTTATGAACCTCAGGATGAACAACAATGATTATTCATTGATTCTGCTCGTCTGAAAGGTTAAGTTTGCAGGCTGTTTTTCAAACGCTTTTTATGTGAAATCCAACTTATGTTACCATTACTGAAAAAACAAATCCTTGAACAAGGAGATATGCCGGCACATATTGCCATAATAATGGATGGAAATGGAAGATGGGCTAAGTCTAGAAACTTGCCACGGATCGCAGGGCATGGCGAGGGGATTAACTCTGTAAGAGAAATTGTGCGCGTGTGTGGAGAAATCGGCATTTCTTACCTGACACTATATACTTTTTCTAGTGAAAATTGGAGGCGTCCTCGAAAAGAAGTTTCAGCCATAATGAAATTGTTATTAGGAACGATTAAAAAAGAAATTAAAAATCTTCATAAAAATAATGTGAAATTGTCTTCAATTGGGAATCTTGAAGATTTACCAAAAGATGCTTGTGAAGGAATACTTGAGGGTATTGAAATGACCCAAAATAATACGGGTCTTAATTTAATATTAGCATTGAGTTATGGCGGTAGGCAGGAACTATTGATGGCTATTAGACGTATTGCAGATAAAATTCAATCAGGTGAAATGAAAATTGATCAAGTTACAGAAGAAAAATTGACACATGAATTATACACAGCAAATGTGCCGGATCCGGATTTATTAATAAGGACAGGCGGTGAGCATCGACTAAGTAATTTTTTGCTGTGGCAATCTGCATACACAGAACTGTATTTATCAGATATTTTTTGGCCCGATTTTAGGGAAAAGGAATTGGTAGATTCCATTCAAGATTATCAGGCGCGTCAGCGTCGGTTTGGTCAAACCGGAGAACAAATCACTCAATGAAGAAATTCATTCCACTTATTTTTTTTGCTTTTGTTGCTGCTCAGGCACCGCCATCTTTTAAACTAAAAGAAGTTCGTGTCGAAGGGAATAAAGAAACCAGTGAAAATATGGTTTTGTATACAGCAGGTTTACAGGCGGGGCAGGATGTATCTACAGAAGATTTTCGTCGTGCAGTAAAACGCTTATGGGAATTAGGTGTTTTCAGTAATATTCAAATACATTTTGAGGGCGAATCGCCAGAGGGCATTCTCATTTCAATTGAAGTTGAAGAATCANCCGTACTTGGTAAAGTCATTTTTAAGGGGAACAAAAAGCTTAAAGATCGAAAGTTTAAAGAGGAAATTTCATTTCAGCGCGGGATGCGTATCAAACCGAATTTCATGACAAAAACGATCAACAAAATGAAAAAAATGTACATGGAAGATGGATACTTCTTGGCAAAAGTTACCGGCGAAATGATACCTTCAGAATCAGAAATTGACGATGGAAAACAGGACATTATTTTTACAATTAAAGAAGGTAAAAAAGTAAAGATAAAGGATATTGTTATCGTAGGGAATACCAATAATTTTGGTTGGCTTGCCTCAAAATCCTGGATTCCCATCCCTGCCGGATTGCGTAAAAAATTAACCCTGATTAAGCTCCGGTGGCAGCTAAAAGAAACAAAAATTCGGTCTTGGTGGAAATTTTGGGCGCCCGCCTATGATCAGAAAAAATATACAGAAGACAAAGATGCCCTGACTACTTTTTATCGAGACGAAGGATATCGAGACTTCACAATACTATCTGATTCTGTTTATTATGAACCGAAGAAAAAAGGTCTGGTGGTTCGTCTTAATGTGAATGAGGGGAATCGTTATAAATACCGAAATTTTACTTGGGAAGGAAACGCCTTATACGAAACGGAAATTCTTGAAAAAACGCTCAATTTAAATGATGGTAACTTTTATAGCAAATCTGGGTTTGAAGAAGCTGTATTTCAAAACGTGCAAAGTTTATATATGGATCGGGGTTACTTATATAGCAGTATTGAGCCATTTTTTACGCCAGTTGGTGATGATTCCCTCGATGTCCATTTTTCCATAACCGAAAACAATAAAGTATATATTCGAAACATCAATATTTATGGAAATGATAAAACCCGAGAAAATGTTATACGTCGTGAATTGGATGTTTTCCCCGGTGATTTATTCCGCAGAACACTATTACAGCGCAGTATGCGAAAACTCAATGTATTAAATTACTTCGATCCAACTTCATTGAGTCCCAATGTTGTTCCTGTTGATGAAGATGAAATTGATCTCGATATTACGCTTGCAGAAAAATCCTCAGATAAAGCCAGTGCTAATATTGGTTTTACTGGAATTTATGGAATGACCGGGGGTGGTAACATTGAATTCAATAATTTTATGGGGAGGGGGCAAATCCTTTCATTTGGATTTAATGTAGGTACACAAGTATCTGTTTATAACAATTATGGTAAGCCTGGGAAATATGAAAGTGTAGAAATGCGGTTTATGGATCCCATGTTTAACGATACACCTAATCGAATCGGATTTTCACTGTTATATCGATTTAGAGGTCAGGGCAATTCATTTTATTTTTATCCATTCGATGAAAGAACCCGAGGTGGATCAATCCAATGGGGCCGCCGGTTAAAATGGCCGGATGATTATTTTAGAGCTTACTGGGAAATGTCCTATACAAGAAGAGAATATAGCGGCGATGAAGAAACACTGAGCCAGTATTTTGGCAATTTTCGAAAATCAACTGGTATCAGTTTAAAACAGTCCATCAGTCGGGATAGTCGAGATCGAGCAGAATTTCCAACACAGGGATCGAGTGCAACATGGATATCCACCTTCTCTGGAGGTATTTTTGGCGGTGATGAAAACTACCATAAACATGTTTTGACTTTAGATTGGTATACGCCTACATTCTGGAAATTTGTTTTAACCAGTTCTTTAAAAATGGGAACCATTCGAATGTTAAGTACGGAAGGTGGTAGTTTTACGTACATTCCTCCCTATGAACGGTTCATTATGGGTGGTAACGGCATCCCATATGGGACGATGTTAAGAGGGTATCCGGATAATTCTATCGGACCCACTTCGACACAGGGGCGAGGAATGGGTGGAAATACCATATTGAAATATTCGACTGAATTCAGAGTTCCATTTTCTGAGAATCCGGTTGTTTATGCAATGGTATTTGCGGAAGCAGGAGGCGTTTGGAATGACACCCGGCTCTTAACACCAATGGGATTTCCAAGGAGGAATCCACTGGAACTTAAACGATCTGCCGGTATTGGGATCAGATTTTTTATGCCTATGATTGGAAAGCTTGGTTTCGATATGGGATATGGTTTTGATGATATTACTGGAGATGGAAACCCTCAAGGATGGGAATACACAATCATCTTTGGAAGATGACAATTAAATCAAGGAGTTAAAAGTGATTCGACACACAATTAAAACGGTTAGTATTGCAGCAATGATGATGTCAGCTTTACTAATGGCGCAGAATAAAATTGGCTTTGTTCAATCCGATAGGATTCGTGCAGAATATGAAGAATTTAAAGATGCGGAAGCACAGCTTCAGCTGGAATACCGCCAAGTAAATGCCCAGTATAATATGATGGTTGTTGAACTTGACAGTATTAAACAAGAATTCGAAACGCAGCGCCTGATGAGCAGTCCAGAATGGCGGAAAGAAAAAGAAGCTGAACTGATCGCGCGGGAACAGACTATACAGAAATTCCAGGTTACAATGGTTGGACCTGAAGGTGAGCTTTATCGCAGACAAGCTCAATTAGAATTTGATATTCTTTCAAAGGTAAAACGCGCTGTGGATAAAGTGGCTGCAGCCAAAAGTATCGATTTTATTATCGATGGTTCTGTCGCATTGCTCTACGGAAATCCAACCCACGATTTGACCGATGATGTTTTATTTGAATTACGCAAATACAACGTATCGGATAGTAAAGATTCCCCTAACGAAAAATAACTTCGATCATTGGCCACGTTAAAAGAATTGGCCGACATTGTTCAGGGAACTGTTGTTGGCGATCCTACCTTAAAGATTAAGGGTGTTTCCACGATTCAGAATGGGAAACCTGAATCGATTACATTTGTTGCCCATCCAAAGTATTTCAAATTTGTTCAATCCACAGAGGCTTCGGCCGTGATTACATCTGATATCGAGAAACTGAAGAATAAAGATGGGATAATTGTAGAAAATCCCCAAATGGCAATGGCAAAAGTATTGGGTCATTTTTCACCCAAAGACCCCCCCCCAAAAGGAATTCACGAAACGGCAATTATTGACCCAGATGCCAAGGTAGGAAAAAATGTTTCTATTGGTCCCTATACCATCATTGAAAAAGGGGTCATTCTCGGGGACAATGTGATCCTTGGGGCAAACAATGTGATAAATACAAATTCTGCTATCGGTCATGATTCTATGATTAAAAGCAATGTCCATTTTTATCCACAGACAAAAATCGGCGAACGGTGTATCATTCACTCTGGTACCGTTCTTGGCTCTGATGGATATGGGTATGTCATTCAAAAAGACGTCCATTTAAAAATTCCACAAAATGGAAAGGTTCTTATTGGGAATGATGTAGAAATTGGTGCAAATTGCACGATAGACCGGGGAACGATTGACAACACAATCATCGGAGAAATGTGTAAACTGGATAATGGTGTTCAAATCGCCCACAATGTTACTATTGGTAAGGGCTGTTTATTAACGGCGCATGTTACAATTGCCGGTAGTACGAAAGTTGGAGAATTCTGTCTTTTCGGTGGGCAGGCCGGTGCGATCGATCACATTACAATTGGTGATCGTGCAGTGCTTGCCTGTTATACCGTGGCAATGAAGGATTTAAGGGGCGGAAAGATTTATTCTGGGGTTCCGGCTCGGGAGATTAGAGCAAAAAATCGGCAGGATGCTGTTTATATAGAGGTAAAACAGTTGAAAAAAAGATTAAACCGATTAGAAGAAAAATTTAAAGTGATATCATAAATGAATCTCATAAAATTCCAACGTACNATTGGGAGTGAAACTTCCTGTGTAGGAATAGGCCTCCATACTGGAGTTGAAACAAGAATTACTTTTAAGCCTGCACCCGAAGATTTTGGCATTCGATTTAAACGAATGGATATCGAGGGAAGCCCTGAAATACGTGCAGATATAGATCATGTTGTTGATATTTCTCGTGGGACAACCATTGAAGAAAATGGCATTAAAATTCATACTGTTGAGCATGCGTTAGCTGCTTGTGTAGGGATTGGGCTTGATAATGTTTTAATTGAATTAACAGAAAAAGAGCCCCCAGTGATGGATGGCAGTTCGATTGATTTTGTAGAAGCACTACTTAAGAGTGGTATTGTAAAACAAGATGCTCCCAGAAATTATCTTCATATTGATGAAGCAGTGAGTTATTCCGATATAGAACGGGGTGTGGATATTCATATCATGCCATCTGACCAGTTTCGTATTACATTTATGATAGATTATAAATATAAGTCATTGGGTACTCAATTCACCACAATGGATCAACTGGAACAAAATTTTGCAAAAGAAATAGCACCAGCTCGCACTTTTTGTTTTTTAAGTGAAGTTGAAACATTAAAAGAAAATGGTTTAATACAAGGTGGAAATCTGGATAACGCTGTTGTAATTGTTGATAAGGAAATTGATCAGTTTGAAGCAGATAACCTCAGAGGGTTATTTGGAATTAAGCAGGAAATTAGTTTGGGTGCGAATGGAATATTAAACGGGAAAAAACTACGATTTGAAAACGAACCTGTCCGCCATAAAGCATTGGATTTAATCGGAGATTTAGCCCTTTTAGGTATGCCTTTACAGGGGCATGTAATTGCATCAAAAAGCGGGCATGCTGCAAATGTTGAGTTGGTTAAACGGATCAAAAAAGTTTATGAAAAGAAAATACTTCGTCAGCGGTATCAGAAAAGTATTTCATCAGATTATTTGTTTGATATTAATTCAATTTTAAACCTTCTTCCACACCGCTACCCCTTTGTTTTGGTTGATAGAATTATTGATTTTACCCCCGGTGAAAAATTAACTGCAATTAAAAATGTCACCTTCAATGAACCATTTTTCCAAGGGCATTTCCCCAATCAGGCAGTCATGCCAGGCGTATTGGTTTTAGAAGCCATGGCTCAGGCAGGATCTTTTTTAGTCCTGAATAGCGTTGAAAATCCCATGAAAAANAATATGTTTTTCTCCTCCTTATCTGAGGCAAAATTTCGTCACCCGATTGTCCCTGGCGATCAACTTCGCATTGAGATGATATTAGAAAAGTTTAAGCTAGGTACCGCATTCCTTGCAGGGAAGGGTTATGTTGGCGATAAACTGGTTGCAGAAGGTAAGCTGAAAGCTACGGTGGTGGATCGGGCAGGAGCCTGAAACCATCCCAATTCATTCCACAGCAATTATATCGTCTAATGCCGATCTTGGGCAGAATGTATCTATTGGCGCCTATACAATAATAGAAGATGATGTTACCATTGGTGATGGTACCACCATCGGAAATCACAATACAATCTGCGAAGGAACCACTATGGGTTCTAATTGTACTATTTATCATAATTGTTCTATTGGAGAAGCTCCCCAAGATTTAAAATATGCCGGTGAAAAAACAACAGCTATCATCGGAAATAACGTAATCATTCGTGAATCTGTTACCATTAACCGCGGAACAATTGCTTATGGTAAAACAGAAATTGGGAACAACGTTTTATTAATGGCCTGTGCACATGTTGCCCATGATTGTATCATTGGAAACCATACTATTATGGCAAATTTAACCACCTTAGGCGGGCATGTTGAACTGGGGGAATATGTCAATTTGGGTGGTGGTGTTTTGGTTCACCAGTTTAGCAAAATTGGTTCTCATTCTTTTGTTGGTGGTGGCTATCGTGTTGTTCAAGATGTCCCCCCTTTCATTATCGCTGCCGGTGAACCNTTACGTTTTGGCGGTATCAATAAGATTGGACTTCAACGCCGTGGATTTTCTGATGAAAACAGATCACTAATTAAAAAAGCATACCGGTTGTACTTTATATCAAAAATGCGTAAATCAGATGCTTTAAATAAAATAAAAGCAGAATTACCGGCCACGGATGAAATAAATTCGATCGTACAATTTATTGAATCCAGTGAGCGAGGGATTATTTAATTACAGTTTACAAGAGAGGGGCGCGGTGAAATATATATCTTTCATTTTCATTCTGTCAATTTCACTAGGACAATGGACAACTTTTCAATTGGATGAATTATCTAATTCGTCGAAAAAATCCAAAATAATATTTCGAACAGCGGGATTTGCCGCCACACACAATTTTCCTGTAGCCATAACAGAAAAAAATCGAATAGCGATAGGGTTATCTACGTTAAAGGGAATTTCCGCAAATGGATTTCTTCCGATGATAAATGGTAAAATAAATGTTTCTTGGAACTTATCTTTAAGAGGAAGAATGGTAGCATATTCTGCAGAAGAAGGTACGATTCAGGCCTATGGATGGGGATTATCTTTAAACCCAAGTAAAGACAAAGAGATTTCTAAATGGATCATAAATCTGGATTCAGGAAAATTAAATTCAAATGATGCACTAATCGTTTCATCCATACAGGCAAGTGCAACCCGCCAGTTTAATTTGAACATGTTTCCCGTTTATGTTGGCTTTGGACTGAACATTTTGAATGCGAATCCGAAATCACTTTTAGATAAAAAATATCAAGGCAAAAAGGAAATACAGACAAATTTTATTAATGTTGGAACTAAAATCTCAATTTATGGTTTGAGTGTAATTCCGCAACTTTCGGTTGGATCTCAATATTCCATGGTATCTGTAAATATTGTAAATACTTTTTAGTTATGAAAAAAATATCCATACTCGGCTCAACTGGCTCGATCGGGATCAATGCTTTAGAAGTAATTGATCATTTAGGTGACGCTTTTTCCATAACTGCTTTAAGTGCTAATAAAAATGGAAAACGATTGGTTGAACAAGCAAAAAAGTATTACCCGGATTCAATTGCAATAGTTGATGAAGAGGCTGCCCTATATGTCGAATCTGAATTAAAAAACTCAGGAATTAAAATTTTTACCGGACGCAATGGATTACTTGAGATGGCATGCCGCAACGATGTAGATATTATGCTAAATGGATTGGTAGGGTCATTTGGAATGGAGCCAACCTTAAATGCGGTAAAAGCTGGGGTTGATGTGGCGCTCAGCAATAAAGAAAGTTTGGTGATGGCTGGTGATATTATTGATCGGGAAAAGAAAAAAGCGGGTGTTCACATTTTTCCGGTGGACAGTGAGCATTCCGCTATTTGGCAATGTCTCTCCGGTGAAGCCATGGATGATGTAGAGCGCATTTTACTTACAGGGAGTGGTGGCCCGTTTAGGATGCGGCCATTAAATACATTTAAAGAAGTAACTCCCGTAGAAGCGTTGAATCATCCGAATTGGGATATGGGGAAAAAGATAACGATTGATTCAGCCACAATGATGAATAAAGGATTGGAAGTAATTGAAGCACGGTGGTTATTTGGTTTTGAATCAAATCAAATAAATATTGTAGTCCATCCGCAATCCATCATTCACTCATTAGTGGAATTCAAGGATAAATCTGTAAAAGCGCAGCTCGGTGTACCCGACATGAAAATTCCAATTCAATTTGCACTCACATACCCACGCCATGCTCCGGCTATGTGGGAACAACTAGATTTGATAAAAATTGGAACATTTACTTTTGAAGAACCGGATTTAAATCGTTTTCCATGTATTAATTTGGCTTATCAAGCATTGAAACAGGGCGGTACAACACCAGCCGTATTAAATGTTGCTAATGAACAATCGGTATATCGTTTTTTAGACGGTAATATCGGGTTCATGGAAATCCCTGAAATTATCGAAAAGGCCTGTGAAGCGCATGAATGGAATACCCACCCATCTCTGGATGAATTAGTTCATTTGGAAAAGTGGGCAACCGATTTTGTATCATCCTTTAAAAGCAGATATATTTAAACATAAATCAATCACATAATTTTGAAGAAATAAATTAATGACTACTTTAATTGCAACAATCATTTTACTNGGTGTTTTAATATTTATTCATGAATTAGGCCATTATCTTGCGGCGCGTTCGATTGGCGTTCGAGTAGAGCGCTTTTCTGTCGGATATCCACCNCGTCTCATGACGTTCACATCTGTCCCCGATGGCTGGGAATTTCGATTATTTTTTTATCGAAAGAATGATGAAGGAAAGTTGGCCTGGGGTCCTATTAAGTCAGCTATAATTTCTCGTCCCGGACGGAAAGGAAGTGGTACAGAATACTGTTTTGCTGTTATTCCATTTGGTGGTTATGTAAAAGTGGCNGGNGTGCTTGATGAAAGTATGGATGCAACTTTTGAGCATAAACCCTACGAACTTATGAGTAAANCTAAATGGAAGCAAATTTGGTTCATGAGTGCCGGTGTCATCATGAATACATTNCTAGCATTTTTCATATTTACAGGATTATCGAATTATACTGGAAAACCTATCGTCTCTGAGGAACCAATCATCAGTGAATTACTTCCAGGGATGCCGGCAGATATTGCCGGTTTAAAAACGGGTGATGTGATTGAAAGAATCGAAGGGAAAAGAATATTATCCTGGGATGATTTGACAACAGAAATTCATAATCGTCCCAATCAAAATATCGATATTCAATATTCGAGAGATAGAAAATCAGAATTTATTTCTTTTAAAACGAGTTTTCGACTTAATCCCACCACAGGAGATACAATGGGTGTGATTGGTGTTTATCCTGAATTTGAATATATGCCGGTTACTTTTTCAGAAAGTATCAAAATGGGAACAGTTGCCACAGCCAGGGGGTTTGGAATGATTGTTCTTTCAATACGAATGTTAAGTTCTGGCCAAGCGTCGATCAAAGAAATTGGTGGTCCAATTATGATCGCTCAATTAGCTGGTGAAACAGCCAAAGCAGGATGGATTCCCTTTTTATCACTTATGGCACTTATTAGCTGCAATCTTGCTTTTATAAATGTGCTTCCTATTCCAGGCCTTGATGGTGGCCATATTTTTCTAACCATCATTGAAGGTATCATTCGCCGACCCCTCTCCATGAAAATGCGAATGGCTTTTCAACAGATTGGGATGGCTTTATTATTGATGCTGATGATTACGGTTATCGTCAATGATGTGGGACGATTATTTGGGAATTAACCCCGTCAAGTGATCTAAAAGTTTAGCTAATTTTTTTTAACAATAGCGTCATGGATCCAAATTTCATTTTAATTTGGATTTTCACAGGAAGTCTTTTTGCATCATCACTAATCCAGATTTGCATATCACCTTGGTTCTTAAATAGGTTTTTTCCTTTTCTGAACGGTCGAATGACTTTACATACAAATGTACCTACGGGTGAATTAATAATTTCTTTTCCGGTCATTTGTAAATTGTAATGAACAATTTTTCGGCCCTCAAAAGATGTGAATGACATGATTTCTTTTTCTTTTAATGGTATAGTTCGTAGATAATAAAACATGGAAAAAGGATCTCGAGCTTCAAAATCAATTTCAACCTCATTGGTTTTTGTTCGAGCAATGCCTTTGCCATAATCAAAAGTAATATCCACCGATTTTTTATAGGAACCTTCTTGGATATTTTTCTTTAATCGGTGGGTAAAAAATTTTTCACTATCCATCCAAATATCAATCTGATCACGGATTTTAAATAATTGATTGGCTAACCCTTTAGTCTGTGCAGAAAAAGACACATGATATGCATCCTTCCCATGAATTTGTTCTATTCCAGACACGTAAAGTTCTGCTTGTCCCACGGGGATCAAATTAAATTCAGCCGAATATTTTAAGGATTCACCCGGCTTGAATGGGACCTCTTTTGCCAAGGAAATGGACAGAATTAATAGGTAAAGAATTACTCTTTTCAAGGCCGGATTACTTTCAGTTTTGATTTTTCCAGTTTGTAAATTGTTGATCCTGAAGATTGAGGAAGTGCACCATCATCAATTAACAGATCAAACTCTCCATCAAACTCATCAATAATTTCATCTGGATCGTTAAACGGGTCCTGCCCGGATCGATTGACAGATGTTGTTGTGATTGGAAATCCTAGTTTGTCACATAATTTTGGACCAAATGGATGAGCAGGGATTCGAATACCCAATGTGCCATCTTCTCCCATTATAGATGGATGGATGATTCCTTTTTTTACAGGTAAAATGATTGTTGTAGGTCCGCGTAAATATTGTTTTACCATTCCCCAGTCTTCATAGGTAATGTCAGTCCAAGAAAGGACTGTGGTGGAATTAGGTGCAATAACGCTAATGGGCGCTGATCGTCCTTTAATTTTATTGAGTCGTTTAATGGCTGTTTCATTTCTGGCATCGACACCAAATCCATATAATGTATCTGTGGGATAAACAATTATACCACCATAAAGAATGGCATTCCCGGCGGCTTCAATAACATGTTTGGAAGAAGCGTTA
>PAXB01000040.1 GCA_002715035.1 Fidelibacterota bacterium | reverse complement strand
GGCGGCGTTGTTTTGCAATGGTTAGAACCTGGAGAAATTTCAAAGGATAATAATCCATTTTGGTGGGCGATTGTGACCATGACGACCGTTGGATATGGCGATTTCTCGCCGGAAACACCGGGAGGTCGTGTTTTTGCAGTACTCATTATGTTTATTGGTATTTCTTTGGTTTCACTACTCACAGCCACCATTTCATCCATATTTGTCGCTCAAAAAATTCGGGAGGGTAAAGGTTTGGAAAAGTTAAATTTAACCGATCATTTGATCCTATGCGGTTGGAACCCCAATGGAGAAAGACTACTGAACTCCATACAGAAATTAAGCAAGGGAGAAAAAAAGGATGTCGTTCTTATTAATGAATTGAATGAAGAAGAAATTTCAANACTAAAAAACCGATTTAATNCTTTGAAAATTCACTTTATTTCTGGTGATTTTACTCAGGAAGAGATATTNGAAAAAGCCAGCATTAANGATGTTGANACCGTCATNGTNATCCCCAATACAACCGGTTCAGAAGTGGCGACTTATGATGAAAAAACAATTTTTGCCACACTCACCATTAAAAGTATTAATCCAGTCATTCGTGTTGTTGCCGTTTTGCTGGATCGGGAAAACTTAACCCATATTAAAAGGGCAAATGCAGATGAAGTAGTTGTGGGTGATGATTTTAGTNCNCATATAATTGCCTCCCATGTAACAGACCCCGGTATTCCCCAAATTGCCAATAAACTCATGGATAGTAACTCTGATTTCCGGTTTAAACGGGTAGCTATTCCTTCCGATTATTTTGGACAATCCTATGATGATCTTTTTAATCACTTTCGCCAAAAGGATGGTTCTGTATTAATTGGTGTTTATTCCGAAGATGAAAACCTGGGGATAGGTGCTATTTTATCATCAGATGCATCCGCTTTGGATGCGTTTATAGAGAAAAAATTGAAAGAGGGGGGGGTCTCTCTTAATGAAGAAAGTAAAATCAATGTTGTGGTAAATCCAAGGAATGGCTACACCCTTAGCAAAGGTGAACGAGCCATTATCATTCCATGAGGGTATTATGAATAATGAACGATTAAAAAAATTCCAAATATTTGCCGATCTTACTGATAATGAATTGAGTCAATTCCATGATTCCCTCAAGAAAGTCGAAATGGATAAGGGCCAACAATTTATTACTGAAGGCGATGAGGGTGATTGTGTATATCTCCTCTTAGATGGTATCGTAGAAATTAACCAGGCGTTGACTCTATCCATGAATAAGGGTGGGTTGGATAATCGGGAAAAGGCGATATTGAAGTTGTCCAGTGATATTAATCCGCAATTTGGTGAAATGTCCATGTTTAATGATGGAGACCGGCGTACCGCTAACGTTCGCGCTGAAACACCCTGCACATTAGCGCGATTGGACAAATCTGATTTATTCCAGATTTGCGATGAAAATTCTGCTATCGGATTTAAGGTCATGCGCAATTTGGGCAGAATCATTTCCGGCAACTTGGTAAAAGCAAACCAAAACGTATTGAAACTAACCACCGCATTTAGTTTAATTCTAGAAAGGTAGTCTATTGTCAGGATTTGAAAATGCCAAATCCACCACTGATAGATTTTTATGACCACGCCACAGCTCGATAAATCATATAATTGGGAAAAACTTGAAGACCGGTGGTATCAACACTGGATGGATCAAGGCTATTTCCACGCAGATGAGCATTCTAAAAAAGAGCCCTATTCAATTGTAATCCCTCCTCCAAATGTAACGGGAATGCTCACTATGGGACATGTCTTGAATAATACAATCCAGGATGTATTAATTCGAAAAGCACGAATGGAAGGGAAAAATGCTTGTTGGATCCCAGGGACAGACCATGCCTCCATTGCAACAGAATCAAAAGTAGTTAGCATGCTTGAGGAACAAGGGATTTCCAAAGATGATCTTTCCAGAGACGCGTTTATGGACCATGCATGGGCGTGGAAAGAAAAGTACGGCGGTATCATTATCAATCAATTGAAAAAATTAGGGTGCTCTTGCGATTGGGATCGGGAACGNTTTACCATGGATGAAGGNTACTCCAAAGCTGTATTGAATGCTTTTGTTAAATTATATGAAAAAGGACTTATTTACCGCGGCNATCGTTTGGTGAACTGGTGCCCGGTTTCAAAATCAGCTATCAGTGACGAAGAAGTTATTCATAAGGAAAAGAATGGAAAACTATGGCATTTCCGATATCCCATCACGGGCACGGATGATTATTTGGTGGTAGCCACCACCCGCCCAGAAACCATGCTGGGAGATACGGCAGTTGCTGTTCATCCCGATGATGAACGATATCAATCATTAATTGGGAAAACAGTAACTTTGCCCTTAATTGGTAGAGAAATCCCTATTATCGCNGATACCTATGTGGATCCGGAATTTGGGACGGGATGTGTCAAAGTTACGCCGGCCCACGATCCAAATGATTTTGCAATGGGAGAACGTCACAACTTAGACTTTATCAATATAATGAACGATGATGCTTCTTTGAATTCGAAAGTTCCGAAGCAATACCAGAATTGTTCCCGTGAAGAGGGGCGAAAGGCAGTAGTCCAAGACCTGGATTCAGAAGGATTGTTAGATAAAGTCGAAGATTATACGAATAACATCGGATTTTCCGAACGGGGAAATGTTCCCATCGAATTCTATATGTCTGAACAGTGGTACTTAAAAATGGATGCATTGTCGAAACCGGCTTTAGATGCAGTGAATTCAGGCAAAATTAAGTTTCACCCAGCTCATTGGACCAAGACTTACAATCACTGGATGGAAAATATTAAAGATTGGTGTATCAGTCGCCAACTTAGGTGGGGGCATCAAATACCGGTTTGGTACCATAATGACGATTCAAAAAAACTGCATGTTTCTTTAGATGGACCGGAAGACCCTGAAAATTGGACGCAAGATGAAGATGTTCTGGATACATGGGCTTCATCCTGGATCTGGCCTTTTGCAGTTCACACATGGCCGGAGGAGGATCAAAACTTAAAAACATTTTTTCCCACAGATGCATTGGTTACAGGCCCGGATATTATTTTCTTTTGGGTGGCCAGAATGATTATGTCGGGATACGAATTTTTGGATGATATCCCATTTAAAGATGTCTATTTCACATCAATATTGAGAGATGAAACGGGGAAAAAATTCAGTAAATCCTTAGGAAATTCTCCCGATCCATTTGATTTATTTAATGAATACGGTACGGATGCAGTACGTTTCGGTACCATGCTCATGGCGCCTCAAGGGTTGGATGTTCTCTTTTCAAAATCCCGTCTTGAGGTTGGCCGAAANTTCATGAATAAATTATGGAACGCCTCCCGTTTTATTCAAATGAACCTTGAGGACGGAAAGCTTCCGAAAATAGATTTAGACTCGGTAGAATTAGATATNCCAGAACGTTGGATACTTAGCCAATTAAATCAAACAGCCATGAAGGTTAATCGTCAATTAGATAGGTTCCATTTCAATGAAGCGGCGAAAGCGATTTATGAATTTACCTGGAGTGATTTTTGTGATTGGTATATTGAAATTGCCAAAACGCGTTTTTATGGAGATAATCCTGAAAAGGCAAATATATCACGGGCAGTTGCCGTTCATGTCATNCAGGGAATTTTAAAGTTACTCCATCCTTATTCACCATTTATTACAGAAGAATTATGGGCTNAATTTCGAAGTGATGATGATTCAGATTTAATAATATCGCCCTGGCTCAAAGGAGATCCGTCTATGGAGGACAATACTGCCGACACTACCATGGATCTACTGAAAGACATTGTGACCGCCGTACGTACTATTCGAAGCAGGATGAATGTACCGCCAGGGAAAAAAGCAGATTTGGTNATNCGGAATGTTAATGGGCACCGATCNAAAATTGAATCATTTGATGAAATTATTAAAACACTCGGTCGCATTGAAGCGATTACAATGGGTCAAAANCTNGAAAAACCGGAACAATCTGCTACGGCTGTGGTCCAAAAAATGGAGCTATTTGTTCCACTGAAAGGATTAATAGATTTAGATAAGGAAAATGCCCGCCTTTCGAAGCGTTTGATTGAGTTAAAAGGGCATCTTCAAGGCATTGAGAAAAAACTATCGAATGATAATTTTGTCAACCGCGCACCGGAAAATGTNGTTGAACATGAAAAGAAAAAAATGCAGGATATGACTGCAGAATATGAACTCGTAAAAGCAAACCTGGACATGCTGCTATGAAAAAACAAATCGGATTTATAATATTATTTTCCCTCATAACGGGTCAATCAAATCATGCCACCATGACCCTCTACAAAGATGGGTTTGCCCTGATAAAGCAGCCCGTAGGATGGAATGTTCAAGATGGTGAATCCACCATTTCCTGGGATATGCTTCCAGGAGGAATCATCAAAGATTCACCATTTCTAACCCTTGATAATGCCACGGTAAAAACGCAGCGGTATAATCAAGATGTATTTCATTTTTCTGATCATCTCTATCATTATTTAGGCAAAACCATTGATGTAGAGTTTATCAATGGAAATTCCCTCACAGGCACCCTAGTTGAGCTCAGCGGCAATATTATTACCATTACGCGGAAACGATCTGTTATTTCCTTTAATCGGGATCGTGTTGATTATATCACAACACCGGGGAAGCTTGAAAATATTTTGTTTAAACCATCTCTTACATGGAATGTATTTAAAAAGAAAATGGGCCCGGCCCGGGGGAGTTTGATTTATTTATCTAAGGGATTTGACTGGGATGCTATTTATCGTCTCATCTTAAATGAATCGGGAAATGGTGCAGAATTCATTGCTGAAGCCTATATTAAAAATAACAGTAATTTGGATTTCTCAAACCTTACGCTTCAACTTGTGGAGGGAAATCTAAAACAAAATGGCGCTGTCCCTAGACCAGCGGTCATGTACAAAACGATGGTTCCCCAGGCTGAGGCGGGACCAATAGAAGAACAATTGGGGGATTATCATATATATTATCTAAGTGGGAAAATGGGGCTCAATGGAGAAGAAAGCATTACCACGCGTTTATATGCACCCAAAACAGTATCATTTCAGAAAACATATTTATTTGAGAATGACGAACGGAATCAGCGTGAAGAACCGTTGGCTATAGAGTATCAAATTGCCAATACAGAAGATAATAATTTGGGTGTTCCTCTTCCTCAAGGAAAAATTCAACTATACCAGTCAAGTACGAATGATGCCGTTGAATTTGTAGGTGAAGATGAAATTCGCCAAGTACCCAAAGGGGCTACAGCCACCATTATTTCTGGACGTGCGTTTGATGTAGTAGGCAAACGAACAGTATTAAATTATGATCGCCAGCAGAAAAGTGAAGAAGGGTCTATTAGTATTGAAGTAACGAATACATTAAATACCAAAATCAAGGTGCGCCTTGTTGAACATATTTATGGGGATTGGGTTGTTCGAGATGCATCCGCCAATTACCGCAAGAAGGATGCCTCCACCATCCACTTTCCACTCACTATTCCTGCCAATGGATCTCAGACTGTGACTTATACTTACCGTAAGGAGTGGAATTGATCCGTTGTGCCTGAAAAGGCTTTAACTCTTTCTACATCCCTCCAAGCTATAAAAGGTGTGGGCCCGGCCCGTGCGGAAGCTTTATCCACAATCGGTATTCATACAGTTTCCGATCTTCTCTATTATTATCCCCGAAAGCATTTAGATCGAACCACCGTCACCCCCATCTCGAAACTAAAAAGAGATCAGGAAGCGACTGTCATCGGCAAGGTTGAAGCGGCGGATTTACGTCGTGGGAAACGTCGCCAATACTTTCAGGCTATTTTGTCCGATGGCAAAGGCATGATGAGTCTCACCTGGTTCAATGGCGCGAGGTATATCAAAAAAGCGATCAAGGTGGGGGATCGACTGGCTGTAAGTGGAAAAGTGGAATTTTATAATGGTTTTCAGATTGTCCACCCAGAATATGATAAACTGAAAGACGATGAAGATCCGGTCAATTCCGGTTTGGTAATCCCCCTCTATTCCATCTCCGCTGAATTGAAAAATACACGTTTAGACAGTCGCGGTCTTCGGCGCCTCATCAAAACCATCTCCGACTCACTGAAAGAATTTCCCGACTATTTTTCACCTGAGTTCCGGAAGTCCAATGGTTTGGCTCTTCTCAACAACGCTCTTCGGAATATCCATTTCGCTGAATCTGAAAATGTGCTGAATGAGGCAGTTCACCGTTTAAAATTTGACGAACACTTTTTTCTCCAAATGCTTATGGCATTACGGAAATCCTCTCTCCANAAAACGGGGACGAAAGCATTAAACAAAATCGGTCCCCAGGTAAAACTCATTTCTGACAGTTTGGATTTTGAACTGACCAATGCNCAGAAAAAAGTGATCAAAGAAATCAAGGATGATATGGNTCGACCTTTTTCCATGAACCGCCTGTTGCAGGGAGATGTAGGATCGGGGAAGACGATTNTATCTNTTCTGGCGGCGGCCATTGCGGTAGCCAACGATGTGCAAGTAGCCGTCATGGCACCCACAGAAATATTGGCTCATCAGCACTTAGCATCATTCAAGAAACATGCCGAAACGNCCCACATGACCTGCGCCATTTTGGTTGGAGGTACACCGGCCAAAGAAAGACGTGCAATCCTCGATGGCTTAGCCGAAGGGCGGATCGATATTATTATCGGCACCCACGCCCTCATTCAAAAAGATGTAAAATTCAAGGAGCTGGGATTAGCCATTGTGGATGAACAGCACCGATTTGGTGTTCTCCAACGAGGAGATCTTACATCCAAAGGGCTGAATCCTCATGTGTTGGCCATGACCGCCACGCCCATCCCCCGCACATTGGCCATCACCTACCANGGTGATATGGATTTATCCATTATTGATGAAATGCCGAAAAACCGCATTCCGGTGGTGACCAAAGTGGTGGATGAGGTGCGGCTGAAAAAAGTATACGATTTTATGAAGGTCGAAGTGGCCGCTGGCCGCCAATGCATGGTGGTGTACCCCTTGGTGGAAGAAACGGAAAAATCGGACTTAGCGGCGGCGGTAGAAATGCACAAGTATCTTTCAGAAAAAATATTCCCGAAATTAAAAGTGGGACTCATACATGGGCGAATGAAAAAAGATGAGAAAGATGGCGTCATGGATGCATACGCCCGGAATGAAATTCACATACTGATTTCTACCACAGTGATCGAAGTGGGGATCGACATTCCTAATGCCACGGTCATGCTGATTGAACACGCCGACCGCTTTGGTCTTACCCAACTTCACCAACTTCGAGGGCGTGTGGGGCGAGGGAGTGAAAAAAGTTACTGCATTCTCGTCCGCCGGAATTTCACGGACAATTCGAAAAAACGCCTGAGAATCATGGAATCCACCAATGACGGTTTTGTGATTTCTGATGAAGATTTGAAAATTAGGGGACCGGGAGAATTTTTCGGCATCCGCCAGAGTGGTTTCTTGAAATATAAAATTGCCAATATGGTGACCGATGGGCCTATCTTAAGAAAAGCGAGACAAGCCGCTTTTCAAATAGTGAAAGCTGATCCCAATTTAAATCAACCGACCCATGAACTCATTCGCACCCGATTTATGATGGAATATCAGGATAAACTGGAGCGGGTAAATATTTCATGATTCAAAATTAATATTGGAGATTTAATATATCATTGGATATGGTGTATTTTCACCGGCTGTTTTTGAAACATTTTTATTCAAATTGAATACAAGCCACTTAAGAGGAGAATCATGGCCGAAGAACAAATAAAAAAAGAAGATCAATTATTTATCCATTTGGTGAATACATTCGTGCAAAGTGCATGGATATCACTGGGGAAAGTTAAAAACCCTGTCACCGATACTTTAGAGCGAAACCTGGAACAGGCCACCTATTATATCGACTTACTGGATATGCTTCAGACCAAAATGAAGGGAAACCTCAGTGAATGGGAAGAACAATATATTATCCATAGCTTGAGTGAACTAAAACTCAATTTCATCGACGAACAAAAGAAGGGGGCAGGGGCCCCAGAGGGTTCAGGGGAACCCACGGGTGTAGAATCATCAGAATCTGATGAACTTGAAAAGTCAGCCGAAAAGAAGACAGAAAATCCTGAAGTTAAAGAAAAGCCTAAGGTAAAAAAGAAAGCTAAAAAGGCGACCAAAAAAGAGAAGAAAGATTAAATTTTGATTCATTCTGATTATATAAAACTCAATCGCATGTTTGCCGGGATAGCCTTGGTGTTATCCTTTGTAGTTTACCTTTTAACCATGGCAGACACAGTACCATACTGGGATTCGGGCGAATTTATTGCCACTTCATTTATTTTAGGTGTACCTCATCCACCGGGAAGTCCCCTGTATTTAATCATCGGCCGTGTTTTTTCCATGATTCCTTTCAACCCGGATATTGCCTTCCGGATCAACTTGATATCACCTGTGGTCAGTGCATTGGCCGTCATGTATCTCTATCTTTCAACCGTAAAACTCATTTCGAACTATCGCGGTAAAATTGAATCCGCCATGGATGCCATTATTACATTTGGCGGTTCTTTTGTGGGTGCGCTCACATTTGCATATACGGACTCTCATTGGTTCAATGCAGTGGAGGCAGAAGTATATGGGTTTTCTACATTTTTTACGGCCATTGTGGTTTGGTTGATTCTCCACTGGCAAGAACGGGCTGATGAAAAGGGAAATGAACGATACATCCTCATTATTGCCTATATGATTGGTTTAGCCACCGGAATTCATTTGTTGAATCTTTTGGCGCTCCCATTTATTGCATTGATTATTTATTTTCGGAAATACGAATTTTCCTATAAAGGATTTCTGATTACGTCCGTCATAACCGGTGTGGTATTTTTGGTAATCAATACAGGAATTATCAACGGTATGCCAAAGTTGGTGAATGCCATTGGATTAAATCTTGTGGTTGTCCTTAGTTTAATTATTGCGGGTGGAATGATTTTCACGATTATCCAAAAACAATTTCGATATGCATTGGCCCTCACATCCATTGTACTCATTTTAATTGGATATTCCAGTTATGCCACTATTTTCATTCGCTCCGGTCAACAACCAGCCATTAATGAAAACGATCCTTCCACTGTACCTCGTGCCATTGCCTACATGGAACGGGAACAGTATGGCCAAATGTTTCAATTCCCCCGCCGTTATACAGGATTACCACCAAAACATGAAGTGGTGGGTCGTCCTGCTCAGGGAGGTCGCGAATATTCCTCCAGTCAGGAACGAAAATATAAATCGTATCGGATGGATAAGCAGTGGAGTTATTTCTGGAATTACCAGATTAAGAAAATGTATTGGCGATATTTTTTATGGCAATTCGCCGGGCGAGGCCCCAGTACCGATGAATGGGTAACAGCCTATGGTGCAAATACCAAAGAGGATGGTGTCGATTGGTTTCAGTTTGGTTTTCCTCTGGCATTTCTATTTGGTCTTTGGGGGATGTTTTACCATTTTCAGCGAGATCGAGAGCAGGCATTTTCAGTATTCAGTTTATTTCTCATGATGGGGCTCGCTATAATAATTTTTGTAAATCAAGACAATCCTCAGCCACGGGAACGGGATTATTCTTATGTAGGGAGTTTCTTTGCATTTTCCATTTGGATCAGTATTGCAGTTGCAGCCTTGGGGGACAAAATTCGGGTTTTATTGAAAAATAAACCAATCTCTAATAATGCTGTCATGGGTACCATGGCTATTTTACTTGTGGCAATGCCGGGTATGATGCTGAAGGCCAATTATCATGAGCATGATCGGTCTGATAATCGGTTGGCATGGGATTACAGTTATAATATTTTACAATCATGTGAGCCAAATGGAATTTTGTTCACCAATGGCGATAACGATACATTTCCCCTTTGGTATTTGCAAGAAGTGGAAGGGATACGGACGGATATTACCATCGCCAATCTCAGTCTCTTGAATACAGAATGGTATATTCGCCAACTGAGGGATTCCCGAAGGGGACGGGTAAATCAGGAAGGCCGTGAAATGGAACGGTTTATTAATATGTCGAATACCCAGGTGATGGATGTGGCTTCAGGATTACAGCCATGGAAGGCTCGGAATGTGCAAATTCCAACACCTAAGTCAGATAAAAATAAAAATGGATTTATTCAATGGAAAGTGAATCCCACTTTTGCNGGTGCCGCCCTTATGGTGAAAGATATGATGATATTAAAAATCATCAGCGATGCTCAATGGAAATACCCTATTTATTTTGCCGTAACTGTCCCTGCCTCAAACCGGCTTGGATTGGAACCATTTTTGGAAATGGAAGGATTGGTTTACCGATTAAGACCCCATAATGTGGATGGGAGNAATCCGATTAATGAAAATAGAATGTGGACCAACCTTATGTCCGGCTATGGTTCTGAAATTTGGGAACAGGATTTAGAAGCAAATGATTGGAATGAAGTCGAAGATGAAATTTGGTCCAAGAGTTATAAACCAGGATACCTATTCAGAAATCTGGGTAGGGAAGATGTTTTTTATTTTCCTACCACCAATATCCGCCTGCTTCAAAATCTTCGCAGCGCATATATGCAATTAGCCGCATTTCATTATATGGCATTTAAGGATAATGAAAGGTCCGATAAGGAACAGTCAGAAATTCACCGTGATAAAGCATTGGAAGTGCTAGTGAAAATGCAGGACAATATCCCTGAAAAAACCATTCGGTACGATTCTAAAGATTTGTATTACCAGGTTGGACGCCTTTTTGGTGAATTGGGGNANAAGGATGANTTAAGACGGATTTTNGNNAATCTAGTTAATAGAGANGATNTAAATANTCGAGANCGATTAGATTATGGTCAAGTATATATTTCACAGTTGGATTCATTTGAAATGGGTCGCACTATTTTTGAAGATTTATATAATGATTTTAAAGATATTGAAAATGGCGATCGTCGCGCGACTGAAAAGGAAATGGAAGCTTGGCAGCAGGGTTTCACTCAAATTGTTTCCTCTCTAGTTTTTACCTATAAAAAATTGGATATGGAACCCAAAGCTGAAGCAGTCTTGGCTGACTGGCTGGATAAAAACCCCAACGATCCGGTCGCCCAAAAATTGATGGAAGAACTGAAAAAGGAAGAAGTAAAAAGTAAAAAGGAATAAAGTGAAAGTATGTCTGGCGTGATAAANTTNCCTTTTNCCTTAATATCCTGCTCATAATGTCNAACCTAAAAATATCGTTAATTATTCCTCATTGGAATGGCATTGATGTTTTATCAGAATGTTTAGATTCACTGGCGCAAACAGTATATTCTAACTTCGAAATTATTGTAGTGGATAATGCCTCCACCGATGGCAGTCCTGACTGGGTGAGCCTGAATTTCCCCCAAATAAAATTGATCGAAAATAACCAAAACTATGGTTATGCCGGNGGGTGCAATCGCGGAGCGAAAGTTGCATCTGGTGACTATCTTGTTTTTCTGAATAATGATACAGTTCAAGAAAAAAACTGGCTGGATAGCTTGGTTGACTTCATGAATCTTAATCCGAATGTGTCGGCGGTTCAGCCCAAAATTCTAAATTATTATGACCGATCCAAATTTGATTATGCTGGCGGTGCTGGCGGTTGGCTAGATATTTTAGGATTTCCCTTTGCGCGAGGACGCGTATTTTTTGAACGGGAAAAAGATGAGGGNCAATATGATCAGATGCGTCCAATCTTTTGGGCCAGTGGTACAGCTATCATGGTTCGGACGTCCGATTTTGAAACAGCCGGTGGATTTGATGAAACTTTTTTTGCTCATCAAGAAGAAATTGATTTATGCTGGAAGTTCCGCCTTATGGGGAAGGAATCATGGGCTATTCCCAGTTCTGTGGTGTACCATAAAAATGCNGTNACNCTNCCTATGTTTTCNNGNCANAAACAATANTTAAACCACCGNAATTCACTCCTAATGGTTTTGTCCAATTATAGTTTGCCCTTGACTTTATATATAACACCCATCCGGTTGGCGTTGGAGTGTATAGCATTAGTCTATTCCTTGGTTCGTCTGGATATGAACCATTTCTTCGGTATTATTCAATCACTATTTTGGCTTGTCTCTCACCCTCATATTATTTGGAAGCGACGACGACTCGTAAAACTGATTCGAGTAGTAAAAGATAAAAAAGTTCTACCGTGGTTATATTGGGGTAGTGTGGTATTTGACTATTACATCCGCCGGAAAAAACGATCAGCGGAGATTGTTAAAGAGTAAAGCTGAATCTATTTTTTTAAATCCCTGAGATATATATTTTTATTTTCCTGATCGATGTCAGCCAGATACCGCAGGGACTCTTCCTGTCCTAAAATGGTCAATTTATGGGCAATATCCTTGGCGTGTGCTTTTAGAAAATATTGCATCCGACCGACGGGAAAACCATAGACTACCTTTTTCAGTCCATCCATCATATAGCCAAATTCCNTTAGCGCGGCATCCGGTTTGCCCTGATCGAATAAATCCATAGCAACGTAGTAAGCAAACCGTGCTTCTCGGAGCCCTTTATTCCCTGTGATTTCTTTTAATAACTGTACGCGGGCGGACCATCCTTTGGGAAAATCAGATGCCATTCCCCGGAGTGCGATTTCACGTGCTTGATCATAAGCATGATTTCCCCCATAAAAATTATACGTATCCATATATCCGGCCAACATGGTGTAGGCATAATAAGCCAAAAAGCTACCTAAAGGATCAAANATAACAGGATCATATTGTATCGATCNGCCAGAATTATAATAAAATTGAACNGATTTATCAAAATAACGAAGGTCCATNCCATCAGAAATGAGGACTTGGGCGTGAAATGTTTTGAGGCCCCCTTTCTGGGCCACACCNTGGAATACGAGGGAAATATGCAATGGAATATTGAGACCTTGATAATCTTCATGCCAGATTCGTCCGGAGAAAAATCGAGCCACTTCATCTTTAAGAGAAGATACCTCCTGCCTTTCACTGGCCCGAAGGAGGCGGTCATCAATGGTGATATCTACTTTTCCGAATTGAGAAAAGGCCATAGTGGAAGAGATTATGAGTGAGATTAGAATTCTCATGGCTGGAAAATAGGGTGATTTATCAAAGGAAAAAAGGGTGGGATAAAATTTCAGCACCGTAACAAAACTTCNGTATGCTACGTCTCTACCAAAATTGTATTAATTTTAATGATGGCAAACATTCAACATTTACTGGATTCCCAACCGGGACCAAAATTGATCCTTGAAAAAATAGGAAAAATTGCTGTAGCACACAAAAAAGAAGTGTATGTGGTTGGGGGTGTTGTCCGCGATTTATTCCTGAATCGAAAATTGAAAGAGATTGACCTTATGGTCGTTGGCAACGGAATCGAATTTGCGAATTTGCTGGCAAAAAAAATGGGGATCAAAAAAGTAATTCCATTCCCTAAGTTTTCAACGGCTCATATTCCTTCTCGACCCATTCCGATCGAAGTGGCCGCAGCCAGAGAAGAATCCTATGAAAATGATTCCAGAAAGCCTAAAGAGATTGTTTATACAGATTTGAAGGGTGATCTGTTAAGACGGGATTTTACAGTGAATGCCATGGCCATGAGTTTACTCCCGGATAAATTTGGGGAACTCCACGATCCCCATAATGGTGTGAAAGATTTAATGGCGAAACTATTGGTCACGCCGCTGGATCCGGATGAAACATTTTCAGAAGATCCGTTGCGGATGATGCGGGCTGCCTATTTTGCATCGGGCCTTGGTATGAGGATTGAAAATGAATGTTTTGAATCTATGAAACGACAGGCAAAGCGAATCCAGATTGTTTCTCAAGAACGGATTACGACTGAATTCACTAAAATATTATCGACACCCACACCATCGGTTGGGCTCAAAATCTTGCAAAAAGTGGGTTTAATGGAATTCATTTTTCCGGAGATTCATGTCATGGTTGGCATGGATCAAACGGGAGAATGGCACCATAAAGATATATTTCAGCATACCATGCAAGTGGTGGATAATGCAGCCCAGCTTTCAGATAAAATGAAACTGCGGTTTGCGGCCCTTGTCCACGATATTGCGAAACCAAACACACGGCAGATCGATAAACGGAAAGGGTACACATTTCATGGCCACGATGCTGTGGGAGAGCGGATGCTGAATAAGGTAGCTAGACGAATGAAACTGTCCAATGAATTAAAGGATTACCTGAAAAAATTAACATTGCTTCATCTACGCCCCATTGCATTGGCAAAAAAAGAAATCACAGATTCCGCCATTCGAAGGGTCATGGTTGCTGCCGGTGAGGATTTGGATGATTTGCTTACCCTATGTCGCGCCGATATCACCACAAAGAATCCGAATAGAGTTAAAAAGTATATGGGGAATTTTGAACGGGTAGAAGCCAAAATGCAGGATGTAAATGAGCGGGATTCTCTCAAAGGGTTCCAATCACCNGTCCGGGGGAAAGAAATCATGGCCGAATGCGGATTAAAAGAAGGCCGCGTAGTGGGACTGATAAAAAAAGCAATCGAGGATGCAATTTTAGATGAAAAAATTGATAATACCTATGAGGCTGCCTTTACGTATTTTATGGAGATAAAAGATCGTATAAAATCTGATAATACTAACGACTTGCCAAATGCAAGCGGGGGATCATGAAAAAAACTTATTTTCTTAAATTATTACTTTGTTTATCCATTGGATATGGACAGGAAATTTCCGGATCAATCAAGGATAAAATAACCAATGCATCACTCAATGGCGTGAATATAACGGTTAAAAATTCTGATTATGGTGTATCTAGTGACAAATCAGGGAACTATATGCTGGATGTATCGCCTTTTGAAACAGATCAAATGGTGAAATTTCAGCATATTGGTTATGATGAAATATCGATATCAATTGAAAAACTTGAGAAGTCACCGCACATCAAACTTAAACCCCGCGTCCTTCAATTTGAAGCAATTGAAACCTCAGGAGAGAAACGAAAAGCAGCCATAGAAAAGGATTTACCTCAGACAGTTTCTATTATTCAGGCTGAGGCGTTTGAATTGCGGGCGTTCGTGGATGCGGGTGATTTGTTGGCCACTGATCAGAGTGTCCAAATAGAAGAATCTCTCAGTGGCAGAAAAACGATATCCATTCGTGGTGGNAATGCAAATGATGTGCTTGTACTTTATAATGGATTTCGTCTCAACCGTCCATATGATAATGTATTCGATTTATCTTTAGTGGATATGCAAAATGTAGAACAAATTGAAATTGTAAAGGGCGGNCATTCCATNCTTTACGGTCCNGATGCTTTTTCAGGTGTGGTGAATATTGTTCCNAAAAACACNAAAGATAANCATGTNGGTTTTTCTCAACAATTTGGAACTTATGATTCAGGATTNTGGAATGTNAATGGCCAAGTTCAATTAAAGAATACATTTTTATCTCTNAGTAATAAAANGGGGTCCTATAAANGGATATTTGAAGGNCTTGAAATAGAAAACAGTGGTTTGTTTTCTNANTTAACNCACACTACTGTAGATATAAATAANAAGATTNATNGGAATAAAATTACAGGTAACCTGGAATTCAATCTCACNCGAGATNTGCAAACATTTAAAAATACGCGAGATTTTAATACCATTAATTCCACCAATGATCTCTTTGGCGTCCAATACAATGGTGTTTTAGGCTTTCTAGGGGAAGTAGATATTGCATTTGCCAATCACGGGATAAGTGAAATTCAAGGCTTAAATAGTTATACAGGGGCGGTGTCCAGGAATTTGGATCATAATGCCCGAAAAGTGGAAACAAGAAAATATATCGATTTGAATCGATTTGAATGGATGATAGGTGTCCAAATGGAAAATTCTATCTTAAAATTTTGGGATGATCGAAATCTTACAAATGTGAATCAAGTAGGGTTAAAAGGTGCCACATTGAATCGAGACCAAGTTGGCGTTGCTACCGTTTTGAAACTGCATTCAAAAGGAGATGATGATGGNCGATGGCTTACAGATTTGGATGTAAGTTATCGTCAAGACAGAGTGAAAGATTATAAATCAGATTTGGTATATCGAAATGATCATATTGGCGGTACAGAAGATTTGGCATTTATGAAGTTTGGGGATAATAGTTGGCAAAATAACATTTTCAAACTATCTACCATCGCATCAAAACGCTCTCCGGGGCAAACCATGGCATTTTGGGTCACCACTGGAAATAATATTAAATTTCCCACNCTCCAACAACAGATCAGTNTCACAGATATTCCTGTGGATCAGCCGCGAGCACTCGTACCCGAAAAAATGAAATCATTAGAAATTGGTGTGAACCTAGTTAGTCAACCCAAAGATGTACCTAACNTTGATCAAATTGAATTTCAAGGTAGTTTTTTTAGGAATGATTATTCAGATAAAATGCGTGTGACNTATTTACTGGGAATGCCGGTGGGATTTTATGAAAATATNGGGCATGCCAATATGATGGGCATTGAGGGAAAAATAAAAATGAAGGCTTACGGTGGACGTGTATTCGGTGATATGGCCTTTTCAAAATATGATGTATCCGATTTGAGTGCATTCCCATTTAAATCCACCTTTAAAGTAACCGCNAGNATGACGGCGAAATGGAAATACTTTTCCATCGGTTCTCGNTGGTTCCAAGAGGGAGANCAGGTGGGTATGATTCATGTGCCTGATAAAGGGTTTAATNAAATTGAGCTTCCCTCATTTTCCAATTATGATATTTATTGGACCCTCAAAGTAAATATTGGTCCACTCAAAGGTNAATTNGCTTANTCNGGAAGAAANTTGAAAAAGAATAAAACNTCNCTNGATGGTTTANTNNTNAGNGANACTCGNGANTATTATACATTTAGCNCAGAATTTTAATGAAAANAATAANGTTANTNAGNNNAATCNTCATCCTTTTCTCATGCACAGAAAATCCATTTGGTGGAAATAAAAAAATAGCCAATAGAACGATTACGGGGAGAGTTGTTCTTGATCGNGTTGAAAGCTACCCCAATGGATTCCACGATGGTGTGTTCGTTTGGTCTGAAGGGCTAGGCCTCCAGGCAACAACAGATATTGATGGTACATTTGAATTGGTACTTCCCGCATCAAGCGAACAATCCAGTGGTGCCATTGTGGACGGAGATTATACCATTCATTTCTTTTTGGGTAATTACCTCATATCTAATATATCGGTATCATTTGCCNCAGGACAGGTAGTCAATGATAGTAAACTCATTAATATAAAAGGCGAAATTTTAAGAGATATTTCTCTCACAAGGATTTTGGGTGTGCACACATCCATTTCGCCGAAAATAATCACATCCGGATTTGATAGTGAGGTAGAAGTTATTATCGAACTTACGCCGGACCGTCCACCTATTTTCATGAACATAAGAAAAGTTGTCACCCAANGGGACGAAATTTATACAGGCNTATTATTCAAGGATGAAGAAACCAATAAGTTGATGTATTCTGTCGATATTGATACAGCCTCCACAATGAGGGAATTCATCGCCGGTCCCACCAAAAAAATCGTGATTAATTTTGATTATGTGAATGTGAATCTTCCTACGGGAAATTACGAAGTGATTCCCTATTTTATGATTGATAGAAAGGATATTCCTCAAGGTATTCTTAGCGCATTAGGGGCAGGGTATAATACTTTTTCAGAAAACTTTTTTAATCTTCCATTCTATCGTACCGGAGGAAAACTGGTAGTTCAATAAGAATGAAATGGACTGCTTTACCATTTTACGTTATTTTTCTTTTCTTGGGGGCGTGCGAGGATAATCCGTTTTTTGGTGATGATAAAATTCCAGAACGTGAAATTACGGGAACGGTCTCCCTGCAATTTNCAGAGAATCACAGTGAAATTTATGTTTGGTTAGAAGGGACAGAACTTATTACCCAAACCGATGAAAATGGCGATTTTANAATGCCATTACCAACACCCAGTGAACAGGGTACAGGGTCCATCGTAACTGGAACATATAAATTATATTTTTACTTGGCAAACTATCGGCTGGAATATGTGAGAATAGAATTATTAAATGGAGAAGTAGTCGAGGATCTATCTACAATTAGCAAAGAAGGTGAACTAAAAAGAATCGTATCGCTTAAGAATATCCTAACGCTTGATACAAAAATAAGTCCCCAATCATATATTTTAAGCGAGGATGATTCTATTACAGTTAATGTAAAATTAAATCCGAATAAACCTGAAGTTTTTATTAATACGATTGTAAGGGTATATGACCGGGGTTATGTCGTTCGAACTGGGTTTTTAATTTATAATGACAATCATCAATTAATTCAAAGTATTGATATAGAAGGATCAAAAAAAAGACGAGAGGCAGTCATNTCTCCAAGAAAAGAATGGACGGCCGAATTTCCATTAAATAAATCCTTTTACTCATCTAAAGGTGAATATAATGTTATTCCATATATAGTGGTGGACAGATCGGATGTACCCCCAAAACTTGAATCGCTTATTGGGGCTAACCAAANATCATTTGATCAGAATTTTATACTATATCCCTTGAAGCGTACTGGCGGCAAGTTCGTAGTTCAATAATATATCGAAAAACAATAAATATTTATTGATTAAAGGTATTGATTAAAGGTGGTCTTTGAATTAATTTCACCGCCCGATTTTAATCATTGAGAGGATTGTTTTGTCAAAAAATCTAAATAATAAATTAGTTGCTGCGGCAGAAATTGTGTTACGCGTAANCTGGTATCTGTCTATTGCAGGAANCATTTTTTTTATGGGAAAAATGTTACTCGGCCCCGTATTGGGNATAACAGAATATANNTCAGGCCTAANCACNCCTATTGAATTTTCCGTGAATGAACAGGGAACTGCTACATTTGATTCTGATCAAACGGTTCCNGTCNAAATTAATNATGCCAAAGGATATTTTCGAATCGACAGGCCGATTCCCACCACGCTCATAGTCGTGTTTTTTCTTNTNAACTTAGTGGTCTCGGGGTTGATTTTATGGNTGATTTATGTCTTGTGGAAAATTGTACAGTCTGTTNAACAAAAAAATCCATTTATTGTTTTAAATGGNCGGCGTCTTCGNATTATTGCTTTCTCAATGATTGGAATTGAGCTAAGCCAAGGACTTGCGAATTTGATTAAAATGTTATATTTGGAACCACGATTACAATTTGAAACCATTATCATTCAGTCAAAAATCCATGTCAGTTTTCATGTAATTGTGGCCGGGTTAGTCATTCTTGTAATCGCAGAAGCTTTNCGTATTGGAGTGGAAATGAAAGAAGAACAGGAACTCACCGTATAATGGGTATTCGCATTAACCTGGACGTGATGATGGCTAAAGCCAAGATACCTCTTGGTGATTTGGCAGAACGGGTGGGAATTACCCAAGCGAATTTGTCCATCCTTAAAACGGAAAAAGCCANAGCAATACGATTTTCAACGTTAGAAAAAATATGTGANGAATTNGGTTGTCAACCGGGGGATATCTTGGAATATGAAGCAGATGAAAAAAATAAAAATGATTGACAACCAAAGGAACATTTTTGAGTCTAAGACGTGGCAGGTATTAGATATTTTATCATAATAGAGGTAGGAGAATATAATGTTTGGAACAATGATTAATGCCATCACCGCACCCGGTGAAACATTTGAAATCATCGTTAAAGAATTTAACTTGAAACAAGCCTTAATGCCCATTGCCTTACTCATGGGTTTGGCAGTGATTTCCGGATTTGTACTTCAGGATTTAATTGCGGATATGCAATGGGAACAAATTGAAAAAAGCATCGAAGGAAATACGCAGATTTCCGAAGAGCAAAAAGATGAAATACTTTCAAAACAATACGATAGGGTTTATTCAAAAACAGGTATGAGTGCCATTTTTACTTATATAAGTATGGCAATCTCTTGGCCCCTGCGGATCGTCTTTTGGTCTCTGTTTGCCATGCTGGCTGCTAATTTATTTTTAGGTGGCGGAGGAAAATTTGGTCAAATATTTACAGTAAGTGCATTTGCTTATATGCCATCGGTGATTGAATATATCATCAAAACACCTATTCAGTATATTTCTGACAATATGATGATTTTTACGGGATTGGGTGCCTTGGGAATTGGTGAACAGGGAGATTTCATTAACAGTTTTCTTGCAGGGTTGGATATCTTCGCTTTCTGGCGTGTATTCCTCATGGCTGTGGGAGTTGGTATTCTTTATAATAAAACGACCAAAACTTCATTAACCGTTATGACAGGTTTATGGATATTTGGTTTGATCGTATTTGCGGGAATTGGGGCAGCAGTTTCAGGCATGTTTGGATAAGAAAGGACATAACAATTATTAAACGACTATTATTTTTGATCCCTTTTACCATTGGGATCAGTCAATCCTATTCTCTGGGGGAAGCGATTGAAATTGCTTTAGAGAACAAGGAAGCGTTGAAAACATCGGCATTGGATTTACAATCATCCAGACAAGGTGTTAAAGGCTCTTACAGTAGGATTTTGCCCTCACTCCGGTTTTCGGGAAACGTGAGCGAGTCTCGGTTTCCCGTACAGACCGGAGGTTATAATGAAACCACCGGAGAAATTACCTTAGACAAGATTAGCAGCCTAACAAGCTCATCTTCCAGTATTTCTCTTTCGCAGAATATTTATGATGGTGGTGTGTGGTGGAATACCATACGTCAGGCTAAAAACAGTTTTCGTATCGCAGAACAGTTTGACCGTCAGGTGATCACGAATATTATTCGAAACGTACATTCAGCCTATTTCAATTATCTCAAGGCTTCGCAGTTACTCGATGTAGCTCGATCTAATCTCATGAGTTCACAACAGCAGTTAGCATTGGCGGAACAAAAATATAAATTAGGTTCAGCGAAAAAAACAGATCTATTAAAAGCAGAAGTACGGTTTGGTCAGGCGAGAGTAGATGTAATTAATAATGATGCAATGCTCCAAAATGCATACCGTACCTTGAAAAATGCCATGGGGTTAATAGGGACAGATCGAGATTTTTCTGTTGAAGAAGTGGAAATACCCTTGGAGATCATTCCTGAAATTGATACTGGATTTGAACTGATTCAAAAATTTAATCCAAGCGTTAAAGCGAAGCAATATCAAATCACAAGCGCAGAACTTAGTGCAAAAATTGCCAAAGGATCTCGTTTGCCCACCATTAGTGCAAATGCCAGTTATTCCGGCAGTGCAGAAAATCTCGGCGATGCGATTACCAACAGTTTTAATGATCAAAAACGAATGAATACGGGAGTGTCCATTTCTGTTCCAATATTTTCAGGAAATAGTATCAGCACTCGAATTCAACAGGCGAAGATTGCTGTGGATAAACAAGAATCGGAATATTTGACCCAACTACAAGATTTATCCGTCCAATTGCAAAGTATGGTTGATCAATTGAATAATTACCAGGAAATTATCCCAATCAATGAAACTGTTCTCATTTCTGCAGAGGAAGATTTAAAACTGGCGCAGGTGAGATATACCCAAGGATCCACAATTATTTTAGAAGTGTTGGATGCGCAGGTTTCGGTAGTACGGGCGAGGTCATCTCTGATTCGTTCAAAATATGACGCTTATATTGAACAAGCAAATTTAAAAGCCCTTTTGGGAACACTGGATACGAATAAATAAATTAGAGGAGAAAACAGTGGCTAAGAAAAAATTAACTAAAAAGAAAAAATGGCTCATCTTTGGCGGCGGCGGCGTATTACTCGCCATACTGATTGCAGCAAGTCTGGGTAAAAAAGATGATGATGCCATCAAAGTGGAAACGGAAAAAATTGTTCGACAAACCATCATTCATAAAGTGAATGCAAGTGGAAAGATCAAGCCGGAAACGGAAGTAAAAATCAGTGCCACTTCATCGGCGTGGATTGATTCTATTACGGTGGATGAAGGAGACCATGTTATTAAAGGTCAGCATTTGATCACTTTGGATCGGAAACAGCTATTGGCCAATTACAATTCTACCGCATCCTCGGTTAGGTCTGCAGAAGCGCGGGTTAAACAGGAGTCGGCCTCAAAAAAACGTGTGGAAACAATGTATGAACAAAACTTGGCATCGGATCAGGAACTGGAAGCGGTTCAAGCATCACATCAGATTGCCAAAAGTTCTTTGGAGCAGGCCAAGTCTTCTCTGGAATCGCGAAAAGATGATTTGGATAAGGCCCGCATTGTGGCGCCCCAAGATGGTATTGTAACAGCCGTAAATAAAGAGGTAGGTGAAATGGCGGTGGGGGGCATGTTCCAAGCAGAAGTGCTAATGATTA
>PAXB01000039.1 GCA_002715035.1 Fidelibacterota bacterium | reverse complement strand
GCCCCATACTAACCAACCGCATAAATTTATATTTCCTATATAATTCCCCTGAGTCGGTATATCTCTTTAATTCACCCCCTATCGTAACCAACGAATATGAATTTCCACCCATCATATATTTTGGCCCTAGAAATCCTTGTTGGAGATAAATGGTTTCATTGTAGTATCTTGAATCAAAGTCATCTACCTGGGCCGGAAGCATGTTTAAAATAATGACCATAACCAAAAGTGATTTTATTGTTTTCATGAATTACTAGCCATCCTTTAATATATTTGGTTTATTATTTGAAAAAAACTGACTCCACTGCCAAAAATGTAAAACTGCCGCAATGGTCCCACCGGTCACAAAGGCGCTCCCTAACCATACAGTTATTGCTGGATAAGGTCGCATCAATTCAAATGATTGGGTAAATGTCCACGCCGCCTCTGGTTTGGCAGCTAAAATGAGGGCAATGGATACATAATGACATGTATTGGAAAATAAGTGGGTGGCGTATTCTCCATGAGACAAACCGCCGTATCGATTTCGGCTGTACCCCTCAATCCGCACATCAATCGCCAATAATACAATATCAATACATGCCACCATGACTCCTACCATCATGGGCCAACCGCCAAAATCATTTTGAAATAAACAATAGACCACAATGGGGAATGCCGCTGCGCGAAACGTATGAATTATATGCTCAAGAATCGATTCTTTATCTCGATATAACTTATATTTATAATCGTGGAAATACACTCCATCTACTAATACTGAAACACCAAACAGCACCATAAAAATAGTTGCGGCTATAATCAATTTTTAACTTTCAGTTTATATTCATTCTGGTAATACCGCCATCCGAAATAAGCCACCGCCGCCAACAATAACCATTGGGGTGCTTTCAAAAAGCCATCTTCCGGGAAAGGCGAATCGCCTCGGACAAATTCTTCAAAAAACCGAAATAATCCATAGGCCGCCAAATACAATCTGAATGAACTGCCTCGTACTTTATAGGTCCCCCGTTTTTGCCATAAGTATCCAAATAATGCTAAATTGAAAATAATTTCATAAACCGGTGCCGGGTGGACCGCCAATGACATCGTAGCTGTTTCAGGAATAACGCCGGTAACCATTTGGGTAAGATGGGCTATGGACCCTTCTGGATAAGTGATGGCCCAGGGCAAGGTGCAAGGTGTACCAAAACAACACCCCCCCAAGAGACAGCCGATCCGCCCAATGGCATGACCCAGAGGAATTGCTACCGCAAATGCATCGCCGGTAGAATGGGGATATCCAATTTTTTTCTTCGCCAACTCCACGCCCATAAATCCACCGGCGATACCGCCCAATACAGTTTTACCTGCAAAATCAAAGGCACGAATCCGTGCTGGCACTTCTTCAAATCCCGCAAAGAATACATTAAAAATGTATGAACCGATCACCGCCCCCACAATGGCGCCGACCATGACAAAAAGCATCTGTTCCAATTCCCATCCCATGCGGCGGAATTCCCGATAAAACACCACACCACCCACCATCCATGCCAAAAGAAAAAAGACGGAATAGGAATCAATAATTAATGTGTCTGATTGATATAAAATTGGATGCATTACAATTCCTTTCTCCTCCCCTAAATCCTCTCCTCGTATGAGGAGTGGTCTCGGGGGTGGTGCTAATAATGATGTTATTCATCTCGACGAGAAAGTTTGGTCTAATTTCATTTTTTTATCAGTGAAAATTTATTTCTAATAAAATTTACTTGGAGGTTCCTGTACCCTTTTTGGGTTGAAAAAGTAAAATTCCTGTGGCGATAAATCCCAGTAAAAATCCCAGCCAAAACCAATTCCGAATGGGGTATCCCTTTTTTTCTGCAATGAGTGCAGTAAGGAAGGCAAAAAAGAATCCGTAGAGAATAAAAAGAACTATAGTATCCATGAGATGAAAAACCCTGCGGTGGTGAATAAAGTGAAAATGGTTAAGAGGTAATAACTCAATAGATCTTTTTTGAATATGCGCGTCAGGAGTAATACACTGGGAAGACCCACACCTGATGCGGCCATCATGAATGAGAAAACCAACCCAACNTCCAGGCCTTTATCAAGAAATAGTTGGCCNATGGGAAGGAGCATGGCAATATCTGCATACAGGATGCCACCCGAAACAACCGATAATGGNATGGCAAATGTACTCCNANAAGTNTAACCCAAAAATGCATCAGATGGCTGCCAACCTTTGAGACCCGTAGCAATGNCTGCNGCAATNACAATCACCGGNGCCAGAGTTTTTAAAAAGCCNANATACTGGCGGTTTACTTCGGACCACCGAAATCCGTCATCTTCATTCACCATAAATATTTCAATGAGGGATGATTTGAATCGTTCATTTCCCAATATCATGCCGCCAACAATAGCAATTGTAAAACAGACAGCTGCGTAGGTCAATGTCAACTGTCCGCCAAAGAGGGCATAAAACAAAATGAGGGCCGGTGGATTTATGGTTGGAGAAGCGATGAGAAAACTGATGGCATAGCCATGTTTAATATTGTTATCCACCATACCGGCGAAAATGGGGACGGTGGTACAGGAACAAAAAGGGGTAACGGCGCCGGTGAATGCGCCTAAAATATANCCGCTGAATCCCCTTTTTCCATGGAACCAGCGATCTAATTTTATATCAGTGAAATAACCTTTCAGCCAAACCGCAATGAGAAAAACGAACCAGTAGAGAAACAAAAGACCAAATATAAAAGATAAAAAATAAATCCAATCAAAATTCATTTTAAATGGTCTTCTAGGAAACTCAGCATCTTTTTCTGCTGACTGAGCCACCCCAGCCTCGTTTCAATATTCACATAACGTACCCCATGACGCATGGCCGCCCAGGAGAGTGAACCATCATCTTTTTTCGGCATTTTTTCCTGAAGGACCACATTGAATGGCGATTTGGCTAACACCTCATAATCGGCGCGGTTGGTNCAGATGAAAAAGTCTCGAGGATTTTGGTCTTTCTTAATGGAAATTTCATTACTCAATGGAATTTCAGTTTTAACATTGTACCCCTGATAATTATTATGGAGGGCGATTAANAATCCGCCGTTTGGGGGTAGAATCTTTTCTAAAAAAGAATCCCGATCTCGATTAATTATTTCAAGTGTTTCGGCTTTTTTCACCCGGGACCATTTTCGATTATATTTTTGAATATTGGCTTTGGCTCCTTCGGATGAAAAAATNCGGTTGGGATCAATAATACCGCCAAAAAATTCAGCTTCACGCAATATCCCCGTTACAAGAAACGCCGTACCTTCCTGTGTTTTCATGTGGTTTTCTAATGCCATCTTCGCCGTCTGTTCATCGCCGTGGACCCAAATATATCGATGATTGGAATCACCATTTTGAATGACTTTAAATGGAATGCCCGCCAATTGAACGGTGTCGTGCCCATGGGGAATTAAACTAAGTATACTAAAAATAAAGACTAATTTTACCAATTTTAATTCAAAACGAGATTATGGGGTAACAATCATCCATTCCCCGGGACCGATTACATATTCCACCGCTTTACCTTCCGCAACTTTTCCACGGATAAACCCTATCAAAGCACCGCCGGGAACCGTATAAATACCTGAAAANAATGCCNTNANCCCACCACAGNNAAANGCATCTNNNCCTCCACCATCNGTNANGAANNNATAAAGTAAAAANGCCTCCTATTCCGACAGAAACCAAGCCACCAAGCTTTACGCCACCCCAAACATATTCCTTCGTACTTTTTGTTTTTCCTGTAAAAATCGAACCAATTTCATCTATGGGGATTTCCCTTTCAAAAGATTCACCTTTTTCCTGGATGCGGAGGGCATCAACCGTCATGCCCATATATAAACCACGAACCGTATTACTGGGGTCATATGCACTGGATACCACCACCCATTCCTCAAGGGGAATCAATACCTGTTCCCCATCCTTTTCAAGTGTTAGACCACTCGCATCTTCCTGGGCAATAAGAGGTTGAGATTCCAAATTGAGAAATCCCGTTTCAATTATAGTGATGATTAGCGTCATGGTGGCTAATCCTGATATGAGAAATGTGCGTGTTTTATTCATTTTCTTTATCCTTTATTTGAGCCAGAGACGTTTCATTTTACGATCTCCCATTCCCATGTTGAGCCATTTCTTTTATTTTTGAAATTCCCTAAGCGGTTTATANCCATTCATCAATGAATATTCCCCNAGNCGCGTTTTCTTATTTTGTCTGATTTTGTAGGCAGATTTTTTTGCAGATGCGGTTGCGGAAAAAACAACCTTCATTTCCATCCAAAACTCTTCCAATGTNCCCATTTCCACACCAAATGCTTCGTGCATTACTTCATCACAGGACATACCAAAACTTTCATATTCCTCACACATATCCTCATATTGAGATAATATGAGTGTTTCTCCGGATATCTCATATTTGAATTCTGGTCCCTCATCGCATTCTATCTGGCCATCATATTCTTCACAGTATTTCCAGGTAAAAGTTGAATCAGTTGCTTCCCATTCAATATCAGATTTTTCTCTGTATCCTTCAAAAGTTTCATCTATTTCTCCTGTGCCATCTTCATTGATTATAATGATGATTTCATCGGGCATAAAGAATTCATCATCTAAGAGAATATTTTCATTGGCTAATATTTCCATACCCATTTCAGTTAAAGACCCGGAGACAGTGGCATGCCTTGTAGAATCAATGACATATCCAGTATTATCAACATATAATTGTCGTATTAATGTATCTGCATTAATTGTTAATGAATGCTCTCCAATGGTATAATTGTAATTTTGACCTACAAATTCTAAATATCCTAAACTCGTAGAAATATTTACTCTAGATCCGTTATATTGGTCGAGTGGACTATTATAATCAGTGATATTATAATAAATACTATAATCTTCTTCATATCCCTGAACACCTATTACCATCCCATCAAACGTTTCATCAATATAAAATTCACTTAAACCATATGTACCGTCAGGTGTGCCGTTATGGAATGTGGAAACTTTCATGTCACCACTCATTTCTCCCATATACAACATTTGAGTTTTANTTAATTTTAAATACANACCNCCATCGGCAGATGTCATATTCCAGGTGCCAACCAGAGGATTGATCTCTTCTTTATCTTCACATGCCAGCATNATNAANGCTGAGANAATTAGNGTTCGTTTTATCATGTTAANTCCCTTTCTTTTGTGGAGGTTTTTTGGCCATTGAGAGATCCATTNGATTTAATGACTCCATTTCCATTTTGAGATATAAATCCGTAAGGTGTGGGCATGGGCACTTTTTTAGGCACATTTCCGTTCTGCCAATGCTTCACTTCGTGGGTTTCACGGTAGAGCACATTGTAAGCATCAAAGGGGATGGTCCTGCCGTCAGGCATGGCAAACCCAATGCAGCATTTTTTCACCACCTTCATATCCCAGTTATACTTGTCCTGGAACTGGATTAAAATAATGCGAAATGCATTTTCNTCGGCAATCTTCTGGCGCCCTTTTTCCGTAAAGAAATCCTTTTTCACCGGGATGCCGCAGACACAGGAAAAATCGTAAAGCGTCTTCATAGAGCTAAAACTGGATGAAGCGGACCATAATCCTTCGATGGCCTTTTTATAAATGGGCCGGGGATCCGTATAAATGGTATTGATGAATTGGTCCATGTAAGGGTCCAGATTCACAAACCGGGGAATGGGTTTTACTTTTTTCCCCTTAATGTAGGCGTAGGTGAGGGCGATCTCAGACGGATGGCTGCAGGGCAGCGGCATAAAGTCCGTCTTTCGGAACATACCATCGGTTTGCTTTTCCAACCGATCCATAATTTCTGTATTGGTGACTCGATCCATGGGATTCATATCATGGTCATAGCGTCCGGCGAAAAAGGCGGGCTGAAANTTGACNCCGCGGATGCCTTTGGTTNCAATGCCNAATTCNACAATTTTACCNACTTGNTCTTCATTNACACCCCGTTGAATCACCGCCGCCAAATTGATGGGCAAGCCGTGCTTCAGCATATTCTCGATCGCTTTCATTTTAATGTCCGCCAACTTCGCCCCGCGAATGGCCTGGTGCACCTCGTCCGTAAAGCCNTCAAACTGGAGGTAGATCTCTAATTTATTTTCACTCACATCCACCAGCCGTTTGATTAAATCTTCATCCTGAGCAAATTTGATACCATTGGTATTGATCATGACCACTTCTGTGGGGCGTATCACCGCTTCTTTCACCGCTTCCACAATTTGAGGATGTATGGTGGGTTCTCCACCGGAGAATTGAATCACAGCGCCCACGCCCTCCTGCTCGATGAAGCCATCTAAGGATGCTTTAACTTGATCCATGGTGAGATAGGCGGACCCTTTGCTGTCAGCAAAACAGGTGGGGCAGGCCAAATTGCAGTCATCGGTGAGGTCTATTAGGCCCAGGCACATGTGCTGCTCGTGGTCGGGACAAACACCGCAGTCGTAGGGGCAGCCTCTTTCGACTGCTGTGGGGAATTTTAGAGGAATGTCACCGGGTCGGTTATACTTCTGGGCGTGGAGGTACCAGTCCGCATCGGAATGGAGGAGACACGATTCAAAACCGTGTTCTGCGCACCATTTTCTTAAGACAATTTTATTGTCATCGGTGCGGAGGATTTTTGCATCCACCACACGCAAGCATTTGGAGCAGAGGCTTTGGGTATGCTCCAGATAAACATAATTCCGCCGCTGTCGGGGATTTTCTAATATATTCGTCTGTTCTACAGGAAACATGGTTACCACCCTTATTTTGTTAGTACTCCCTCGTGATTCTCTCTCCCAATTTAAATCATTGAATCAAACAATAAGCCTATCTAAATCAAAATTTGTAATAGAATGCAATATGGGGCCGCTGAAAATGAATTCCCAATTGAAGGGTTTCGCTATAAGCGTAAATGAATCCAAAATCGAAATCGAATTCAGAGATTTCTTCTTCATCTGCAAACTCCAAATTAGATGCCCAATAGGGATCATAAAAAGCTTCAAAGATTAACTTGAGGTTTCGCCTCGCGTCTGCATGAATGGCGTAATAAGCCCGCGGCATGGGATCATACCCGGGATAAGTGGTGAGTATGGCACCAATGGTATGATTGATTCTCCCTTGTCCTGATTTCTTTAAATTGGAAATCGTATAAGCAGCAAAATATTCCATCCACATTTTATCGCCATCAGTCGGATCATCGTTAATATATGTTTCATCAACTATACCATCATTATCCCAATCTTCNTTCTCAACGGTATATCCAATTCGAACCCATCTCTTACCCGTTGACCCCCAATTATTGTCTTTAATTAATTCATATTTTACCGGCCTACCTCGCATATGAAAATGACCCCCAATTGCAAAAGCATGTTCCGATTTTAAGGTGCCTTTTTTAAATACTGTATATTTGGGTCGAAAATTCAGATCCCCCCAAAAATAACCACCCCATTTTGAGGTAACCTGGAATCGGTCCGACAATCCATAACCCCAGGAAAGAAGACTCAAATACAAAACATTGTCACCCACTGTGTATCCTGTGGGATCAAAGTATACATCAATCAGCCGTTCCTTGCCATAATACCAGCGGCCATCTTCCGTTTGCCCCGGTCGTTGAAATCCGCGAGCCACGGCGCCCATACTTTTAAAATCAATGCGGTCAATTTTTTCTTTCGAAATAGACACTTCCCCAAATTGGGCTTTTACTTTAATGCCTTCATCACTTTCAGATAAAATTANACCTTTCAGCTTGTCGCCGGATTTAAGGTAAATAATCGCTTCTTCCGGTTTAATATCTTTCTTATTGATGGTGACGGAGCCAAAAGTGGTTTCAATTGCATAGGTGGAATCTGTTTCGGCGGTGATGTTTCCTGATACTTTATCCCCNGATTTGAGATAAAATGTTTTTTCCTGNGCNAAAANNANCCCGGANNAAAAAAGAAGCATTAATAATATTGTTTTTTTCATGGTCTTTCCTTTAAAAATNTCCATCCTAATTATCAATTAAGTTGAANAATTATTCATATTACTTGAATAATATTACTGTATATGTTAATTTATTTCAAGTATTATTTAACATTATGGTAAAAGTTCAAGAAATAATCTCCCAGGTCATGGCCGAAAAGGGCTATCGCCACAAATATGAAGTGGCGGAATATTTTGGTGTGACACCCCAGGCTCTGAGTGCCTGGCTTACCACAGGCCGAATTCCATCCAAACACCTGCTTAAAGTTCGGACTGAAATTCAACGCCCAGACCTTCTCCCAACTATCGACCCCACAAAGGAGGACAAACAGACTGTAATCAACTATTTTATTAATGAAAATGTCCACCTAAAAAATGAAATCGTCAAGCTAAAAGATAGAATCCAAAACCTCCAATCCACCAAGAATAAAGATGGCTTGATTGACAAGATCAATGCCCGATCCCTGTTTATTGCCGGACGCTTATCCGATGGCGTCATTACCGAAGTGAGCGGCGATTGGGAGAAATCCATGGGATATGGGGAAACAGATCTGGTGGGCCATCGTTATGACGAAGATTTTATTCACCCCGATGAATTTGAAAGGACCAAACGCCACCAAAATAATATTCAACAATCGACTGCGGTAAAAGAAACGCGGTTTAGCACGGTTCAGCGGTGGAAAAATGGACAGACGGGTGATTACATCATGCTGAGCATGATCTGGTATGTGGATGTGAAAAAGGATCTGGTGGAGATTATAGCCAAACCCATTGATAATAATTATGGGGAAATTGGTATCCTGAATTAAAATGCGTGACAACTATCTGACCATATTCCATCTAAATATTTAAGGGGAACATTTGGTTCTTTCCAGTGATTAAAAACTAAAAAGGAGAATCATCATGAAAAAACGAATCAGTATTATTCTTGCCACCATGCTATTGGTTGGATGCGCCAACCCACCACAAGAGTCCAACAAGCTTACCATGGGAATGGTTCAATCCAGTGTGACGAAAGGGGCAAACCAAACAGAAATCACCAAAGTATTGGGGGCTCCCAATATTATATCCAAGGATAAACAAGGTAGAGAAACCTGGACGTATGATCGCATATCAAGAGAGTCAGAAGCTAAATCTATGACATTTTTTGGGATTATAAACCCCATCAGCTGGTTTACCGGTGCGGGAACGGGTAGCAAATCATCCGCAAGTACATCCTCAAAATCACTCACGGTTATTATCACATTTGACGACAATAAAAGTGTGGTGGATTATGCCTACCAAAGTCTTTCCTTTTAAATGTTAAGAAACATTATTCATCCTAAGACCCAATCGGGTCGATTCTTCTACATGTCACTTATTGCTTATTTGGTCATGGGCATTTCTGGCTGTACCAATATGCCCCGAACCGATAAACCGGCTACGTCCATTGCCAGGGCAATGGAAACTCGGTCTTTCCCCGGTGATTTAAAATCCGTACTAAAAGCAGCCATCAATTCTCTTCAAGACATGGACTATACCATTGAAGTCTTGAATTCTGATATTGGATTAATTACCGCCAGCCGAACAACGGAACATGCAAAGGCGGGATTGGCCAATGAAAAACCAGAAGGGGAACTAAGTGCTGGCCAAAAAGCATGTCTTGCCATTGGCGCAGTGGCTGTCATTGCCATCATTGTAGCCATGATTTTTGGTGACGATGGTAGCAATGATTCAAGACCACTATTGGGGGGTAATCATGGTCATGATGATGGCCCTGACGGACCAAAGATTTATCGATACAAGGTGACCATCAATTTGACCGAATTAGTCAATGGTGAAACCAATGTCCGCGTCAGTGCCAGTGGTGAAATAGAACAAGATGGNAANATNNTATCNACNGGTGGNGTNCATGAAATGGAATTTTTCCAGAAATTCTTNGCGGGCATGAGCCAGGGNTTATTCNTGGATCANAANGTCCCCGATAAATAATTNNTTTNTNTTCGCTTNNAATAAAGATNAATCTTCAAGCCANCATGATTAATAGATTCGTATGATTGTCTATCCACGCAAGANGCTTGATTTTAAATATATTGATTTATNGANTGCTCTCGGATATTGTCTAAATCCATTATTAGATAGAAATCAAATTAGTTATAGCATTAAAAAATTATGGCCCAATGGAAATGTCCTTATTGGATTGTCTGTACGTACTATTTTTGATGCACTACTATCAGAATTGAACTTCCATAAAGGTAGTGAAGTTATCATGACTGGTATCAACATTCCTGATATGGTCCACATCGTTCAAACCCATGATTTAAAGGTGGTTCCAATTGATCTTGATATGTCAACCCTTCAAATTAAACCGGGTGTAATTGAGCAGNCCTTATCTGATAGAACCGTAATGGTTGTGGTGGGCCATTTATTTGGTTCAAGAATGGAAATGGATATTGTATATGAAGCATTAGCNAATCGGCCGGAGATAAAAATTGTNGAAGATTCTGCACAAGCATTTCANGGANTGTCGCAACATTTGCNCNACCCTCGAACANCAATTAGCATGTTTAGCTTTGGGTCCATCAAATCGGTNTCTGCACTTGGATGTTCTGTCGCACTGACTTTGGATCACAATTTATATAAGAAATTGGAATCACGATTGAAGGATTATAATAAAAGTTCGAGAATTAAGTTTATGAGTAAAGTTATTAAATATTTTTTTCTGAAAACTCTCTCATTTCCTTTATTCTATGGTATGTATATTTTTTTCTGCCGCCTATTTAGAATTGATTATGATGCACTAATTATATCCGCAGTTAGAAATTTCAAATTGTCTGACCTTTTCAGACTTATACGCCAAANTCCATGCACATCTCAATTACAGTTTTTAAANTATCGATTGTCAACAATGAATAAGAATCATTTATTAGGCAGAATTAATGCTGGGAACTATGTTCGGGAAAGNTTAAATCGTGATTCAAATATTCATGGGTTATTTAATGAAACGCACACTTATTGGCTTTTTCCAATTAAGAGCAAAAACAAACAANAANTAGTCTCAAAACTTCGCTNAAANGGATTTGATGCAACATTTAATTCATCCCAACTCAATCCAATAGAAGCCACTGGAGAAAATCAATTGACACCAAATGAATGCATTACTTATATGGTTAATACGGTTTATCTACCTGTGTATGAATCCATCCCCGAAAAAAAATTTGATACATTAATATCAATCGTAAATCAAACTGCTAATTTTCAAAAATAGCTCTTAATAATGCATAAGGCCTGTCACCACCAAGGTCCCGGCCCAATCATCTTTGGCACCTACTCGCCAGCATAATACATCAATCAAACCTGAGCTATTAAAACCAGATAACCAATCTGCTTCTGAAAGCCGGGTCATAATGGATATGCCACATTCCTTATTCCAAGATGTACTAGGCTCGTTCTCTGAATAATAATCAATGCCTATAATCAGTCGCCCCCCAGGTTTGAGCCAATGATTCGCCACACGATGAATTAAGCCAATAGGNTCTTTAACATAATAGAATACTTCCATTGAATGAACTATATCTACTTTTTTATTGGGTATCCAATCTACAAGATCGGCACAATGGTAAGTGTTGTCAGAATCAAAAGATATGGCTTTTTTGATCATTTGTTCAGAGCCATCCACTCCTGTAGCTCTTTTACATAGTTGGTGATTCCCCATCATCCGAACCACCCAACCATTCCCACATCCAGCATCAATAAAAGTGAATGGGTCAACCTGACCTTCAAGGGCGAAATCTATCATGCTATTTACTGAATCAGCATGGCCTCTTGCCATACGTTCATCTCGACCGTCTTTGGCCCANTCAGTAAAAACATCTATGGGTAGTTTCATATCATTTAGCTGGGACGTAATTTTNCCTGACAGCTAATAATTATAATTCTACTAATATATCCAGAGCATGGGTTTTAACATTTANTTTTTTGTATACTTTTTCAATCAATCCGTTTTCATCAATTACGTATGTGTTGCGAAAAATNCCATCATATTCACGCCCCATGAATTTCTTTTTTCCCCACACACTATAGGCTTTAAGAGTTTCCTTTTGTTCATCACATAACATAGGATATTGGAATTCTTGTTTATCACAGAATTTTTTCTGCTTCTTTGGTGCATCGGCGCTCATACCAACCACCACTGCATTTTTATCTTCAAATTTTTGGAGTTCATCCCGGAACCCCTTGCCTTCAATTGTTCAACCGGGTGTACTGGCTTTTGGGAAAAACCATAGGACTACTTTCTTCCCGACATAATCACTTAAGGATACATCATTCCCATCTTGATCGGGNAGTGTAAAATCNGGTGCTTTAGTGCCTACTTCTAACATTATGTTTCTCTCCTTTTGTATTTTAAATAGATGTCCCGATTTATCGAGGCGTCTTTACAAATCTACTTTTGACCAGCGCATACGATCATCATCGCTNATTACCATATCATGCACAGTTTGAATCCCTTTTTTCTGGCCGTTCCAAACCAAGGTGTTCAGGGCCTCTTCAATGGTTACCCACTTGAAATCAATATGCTCTTCGGACAGGATAACCTCGTCGGAGTTTACTTCAATACCAAAAACGGGCACAAGGTTTATCCTGTCTCCATGGACTTCATAAAAGCGGCTTACGTGATCTGCCACAAATACCTTTACCGGATCGAATCCTGTCTCTTCTTTCAATTCACGGATGGCTGCTTCTGGCGCTGTTTCACCATCTTCAATTTTCCCCGCCACTCCCTGCCAGAGATGNTCATATATCTTATTCAAATTTCGTTTCATCAACAAAAATTNCAAGCCATCATCTGTTTGCCGATAAACATAACAATCCACTACTCTGANGGTTACACTTGCCATCTTATTTTAACAAAACCATTTTTTGGGTAAGGACCCTTTTTCCCGATTCCATTCGGGCAAAATAAATGCCGGCAGGCATGGGGTTGGCCCCCATCATTTTTCCCGTTCCAAACCACTTTATTCGAATTGGGGATTCCATTGACCAACGTGGCCACCACTCGGCCATTGATATCAATTATTTGTAGAGACATATAGCCATGGTTCTCACCATTATTTACGACACCAAATTCAATGGTGGTGGTTGGATTAAACGGGTTTGGATAATTTGTGAGCAATTCAAACCGCTCCGGTAATTCATCTCCCACAGCCGTTACAGGATCATTAAAATCGTCACCATTTCTTGGCATCAGTTTGTATTTCCCATAAGAATAATGAAGCACACCGGTGATACTGATAAAATGGGTGCCATATTCTGGCAAAGGCCAGTCCCCATCGAACATATAACCATCTATCATGGCAGTTCCCGTATAATCAGATGCAAACCATTGACCATCCTTATTGGCACTTTGGGTGACCTCTACATTGACGATCCGAACTAGCATACCTTCATACTTTTCTACCCAGACACGACATTCCCCCGAGACAGAGCTGGCCGTGACGGTTACCGGTTCAACCGAAACACCGCTTGATAAAATTTCTGTGGATACAATATTCTTCATTTCTGTCATACCAAAATATTCTGAAATATCTCCTTTGAGCTTTACCTGATCTCCTATATTCGGTGGCGTGTACCCTTTATCAATATATACAAACATACCGGCCCATTCTGTCTTGGTAGGATCCTGAAAAAAGAAATTAGGATATTCTTGATCCGGGCGAACTGCCGTCACCACACCGGTGACTTCCACATTCTGCCCTTCGAATTCCGATGGATAACAATTCTCTCCCGCACCCTGGTTTTCCGTGAATTGAATATCGTATGGGGTGTAGCCGCCCACTACCGGTACCACGACATTCACAAAATCGGTTGCCCCTTCTCCATCGTTATCTGACACCGTCAATTTAAATGTAAATGATGTGGTACGGTTTACGTCAGGCACGACAAAGTTTGCTTTAACCGACCCACCCATGTTTAAAGTCACTGCCGGTCCAGAGGTCTGATCCCAAACATAATAAATGATTGTACCATTTGGATCATAACTTTGGCTTCCATCTAAATAAACTGTATCTCCAATGGCCACCACCACATCTCCCCCAGCGTGGGCAATGGGACTGGTTGACGATTTGGTGGTATACGCTATTTTCGCCACAACCGGATAATGATCAGATGCCAAGTAAATAGCTTCGGCGATGCTGTCCGGGACTGCACTATTCCCACCATCAATGAGTGCCTTATCATAATGGTTTCCATCATTCCCAATGACCGTGTAGGAACCATCCACATATTTCAAATCCGGATCGCTGGATGTAAAGTGGTCCGAAAATAGGATAAAATCAAACCGGTCATCTAACCCGCCTGTGGATCCGCCATCTCCTATACTTTCTGTCCGTGTGGATTGGGTATATTTCATTACATGGGCACTTTCTTTTCGCACCCAATGCCCCACCACATCTTCCAAGTCCACCGTCATACTATCTGTTAATAATTTATAGGCCGGTTCCTCCGTATCGTATAAATTGAAATCACCCCCAAATATATAATGATAATTTTGATCTTTTTGTGCCACATACTTATATAGTTCTTTTGCTTCTTCCCATCGCTGTTCCGATTCACTGGTTCCATCGCTTGCCTTCAAGTGGGCACCGAATACCGTAAATGGCTTTACGTTTGAATGGGCATTCTTAATGGATAAGGTATAACCGGGAATACTCCGCAAAACAGTAGAAAGAACAACATGAGATGAGAGATCCAATTTGGATTTTCGATAAATAATGCCGGTTTTCATGTTAGAGGAACTGGGCAATGTCCCTGCCGCGAAGGCCGTGCTGTCCACATTAAACACATCACTTAATAGTAAATCGATACCGCTCTGGTGTTCCAGTTCTTCAAAAATCACTATATCGGGTTGCGCATAATCCATGACTTTCTTAATGGATTCGGCACGACCGGTTGTATTGCCTGAAAAGTGAAGCACATTATACGTCATAATGGTTAATGTATCCTGGCTGTAGATTCCGGCATATAAAAAGATGAGTAACAGAAATCGCTTCATTTTAAAAATCAATTCCTGTAGAAATTTTACCTACAGAAATCTTTCGATGGTTTTTTAAAACCGGTTCACGATATTTCTCCAATGATTGATTCTCTTCATCCGTCAGTAATTCCATTTCATTTAAAAATGCCATGGAAGAAGGCTCAAGTGCCCGAATATTTCCATCTAATACTTTAACGACCACCCCTATTACAGAACCGTCAGGCTTCCGAATCCCAAATCCGCGGATGGCTTCTCCTCCTACCTTACATACCGCTTTTCCATTTAAGGTTGTAATGAAATCCGTGTCAAATCTTTTCCGTCCTCCAATCAAATAAGGATGGTTGGACATGGCATTAAATAATATATCCAATTCAGGATATTTTCCAGACGCTAATTTTTGAAACATTTCTGCAATGATGGAAAGGGTTAAAAATGGTGTGGGTGCGCTGCACCCATCAATGGCTGTAGATAATTTTTCCAATCCGGTCAGGTGTTTTAATTGATCAAAAATTGTCTGCTGAACTGGATGATCCGAATCGATATAATCCTTCGGGTCTGCACCTAGCTTTTTACATAACGAAAGCATCCCTGCATGTTTGCCGCTACAATTATTATGAAGTGGACTTGGTGCCACTCCACTTTTAATAAGGGCATGATGGGATGCATCATCATAAGGCGCATGGCTTCCGCAGAAATAATTATCTGGTTTTAAACCCAGTTTACTCAGCATAGATTTGGCGGTATTGACGTGGACTTCCTCTCCATTATGTGAGGCGCACATGAGGGCAATTTCATCTTCAGAAAAACCGGCTGCTTCAACGGCACCAGCTTTTACAGCCGCTGACGCCTGGAATGGTTTACATGAAGATCGGATACAGGTTAAATAATGGGGATCGCCTGTGGCATAAACCACATCCCCTTTTTCATCCACAGCAACCCCGTATGCTACATGAATGCTTTCAATAAAATCTCCCCGCATTACTTTTGACAAAATGGGCATGATCCATTATTTCACGTTTTGGGACGCAAATTCAAATTGAAACCCTTTGGCCAGCAAATCGGGAATTTCTTTTTTGAGAACGGCTAAGGTATTGGGCCGCGCATGGCCAATCCCCAAAGCTATTCCCTGTTTCCCAGCCATTTTAACCAATTGTTCCAGTTGGTTCGCAATTTTCTTTTTATCTGATTCATTATCTAAAAATANATGGCGCCGCATGGTTGGTACNCCCAAAGACCGCATAGTCTTTTCACCCACAGTAGCAGANGATGTACGGCTATCAACAAAATATTTTCCCTCTTGTTTCAGGACTGACNCCACCACACTCATGACTTTTCCATTCATCGTTGCTTTGGATCCNTGATGATTATTCATCCCAACAGCTTCGGGCATNTCCTTGAATACTTCCCGTATACGCCATTCAATTTCTTCGCTNATCATNCCTGNTTTGATTTTATAATNCTCTTCACCGGANTCGNGAACGGTCGATTCCATGGGCATATGAATAATGACTTCCTGNCCAGCNGCNTTGGCTTTTTGAGCAAATTNCCTGCTTTGGGCATGGCCGGGAATTATGGCACATGTAATNGGAATGCCCAAGTCTAAAAATCCGTCAGAAACTTGATCGTTTCGATATCCAAAATCATCAATCACCAGAACAATTGTACCTACCCGTTTTTTNGGCTTGATCTTTGATNNTGGCTTTGAAACAATTTCTTTTTTCACATCTTCNNCAGNGGNGGGANCCCGGGTNNCCAAATCCANTTTGCGTAATGCTAAATAGTTTGTCAGNAGTAAAAACAAAACGGCGATACTGAGAAAGCCNATAACTNTTTTATATGCAGCCGGTTTCATACTNATGGCAGNCGAATGGCAATATCCATCATTTGGGGCATGCCCAAATGCTGATCTCCCCATTGAAANCCGTAGGTGATNGAATAAATACCAAACTGAATACCGGCACCGCCNGAAATNGATTTTACTCCTTTCGAAGTCATAGCAGTAAATCCATAAATTAAATTTTTATATCGACNNTTNCNNCCACCGTATAAAATGGGNTCCTTTACAATACTNTTTGATTCCANAGCNGCAAACACTGCATATTGATTCCTTTCATAAGCCAATGAACCGATTATCCGNTGGGGCAATTGGGGAGATTCGGAAACCAGCTTTCCCATTTTTCCTAAATTGAGGGCAGAAAAACGGATACGGATATTTTCTGCTGCATNCCATTCCAATCCAANGTCTATCGCAGTGCCNCTGGATTTTTTCTGGTAAATTTGGAAATCCACCCGTTTTACACCAACACCCANACGAAAAGCACTTTTTTGCCAACTATACACNCCTCCAATGGAAGAACCATAAGCGGCATAATNGGCCAGTGGTTCAGANGNGGGTTTATTGGGGCGCAATTCAATATCATCCATCCCCACATATCGAATATTNATACCTCCGCTGCCATTTTTGATTTGGCCTTTCCAACGAAACCCAACGGATTGAACACCGGCCAGCCAATTGCCATAGGCCAACCCCAATTCCGGTACTTTATTCAATTGATTCAGCACAGCCGGATTCCGCCAATGGGAATTAAAAAAAATCAAATCCCGAGCGGAGGGGGGAATCGATAAAAATTGGGTACCCACTGCCCCAACCTGGGAGAAAAGGAAAAAAATTAACTTAAAATGAAAACGCATAGGTAAATATATGGGCTGTGCCGGCGGGATTCTCAAAAACAAAAGCATAATCCAGTTTGCCATCATTATCTTTCAGCAAGGACCAATCTACACCAACACCAACGGACATTCTTCCGTTACCCAATCCAGCCCGAATAAAATAATGATCGAGGTAGGGGTATTCACCCCCAATGCGTAAAGAATACCCGACTAATTCATTGCCATTCATAACCATACCGCCATCTGCAGCCACATACACCTTACCATACTGAAATGTGGTTCCGACACGATACAGCGTTGGAAATTGCTCCACATACACTTTACCCCGTTCAAAAATTTTATCTGTTTTCCATTGGTATCTGGAATTCAAATCCTGGACCATAAAAGCCAGGTTTGCACCTTTTTCTGTATGGATAAATACACCAAAATCAACGCCCATCCCTTTACCAGCCAAGTCCATGGTATTCATAGGTAATTGATGCTTAAGAATTTTAATATTTAATCCAGCGGAAAACCATGGCAGAATTTTCTGAGCAAAAGAAATGATAAATGCATCTTCTGAAGTGGATAAATATTGGGTATGCTCCCCGGCACTGGTACGGCCATCAATTTGGTCTGTCCCGGCGCTGACCCAAGCAACGCCCAAACTGGCTGATGGAGGCAATGGTGTTGAAAAATTGGCAGCCATAAATCGTCGAGAAAGAGGCAGAAAATGATGACTAAATCCCAGTTGCCGGTTTTGAATAAATACCAGAGAAGCGGGATTATGGTATGCGGCAAATCCTTTATCAATCTCGGCGGTGAAACCACTCCCCATTGCCATGGCGCGTGCAGATGAACCCATCCGCAAAAATCCACCGGCATAAGATCCTTTGGAACCGGCACTTAACGATGTAAATGCCATTAAACTAAAAATGATATATTGTTTAATCCGATTCATTATTTGATGACGATCAGTTTCATCCATTTGATTTTTTGGTCATATTCTAATCGAATAAAATAGGTACCATTATCCACGACCCTGCCATTGGAATCCTTTCCATCCCATTTTAGGGAACCGGTCGTGGCCTGGCGGCGGTCAAAGTTTTTACTGTACACCGACTCCATGGCAAAATTGAATATATTCATTTTAACTATAAATGAAATTTTCACGTCCGCATGAATGTGAACATAGCCGGTGCCCCCAACCTGATTATGCTCATAAGGAGAAAATGGATTCGGATAGGCATATACCTCATCCGCATCAAAATTGGCGCGATAAATCTGCCAATTCATTCCATGGGGATCCATGGCACGCGCCAGGCCATCCCATGATCCAATCCAAATNGTAGCGGTGGAGGCATAAAAAGGCCGAGTGTCATAGACAACCCCCAGCACAGGATCGCTAAAAAGTTCATCCATACGATACNTNCCCGTAGAACCNATCATTATGGTTTGTTTCGCCGGATTATATTTTGCCCATGGTTTGGCCACATCCAACGGATTATCCGTCACTGTTTTCCACAATCCAGATCGGCTGGCCACCAGCACAATAGAATCTGCTGCAGTAATATTATACACCCGTTCACCATGAAGCGTTGTATGCCATGTATCACCCCCATCCACGGTATAACTNGCTCCGTTTGATTCACCGGGCTGAGCCGCCACNGTGGCCGCCCACACAATTTGATGACCTTGATATTTCTGAAGCGAAAGCCCTACCACAAATCCACCGGATAANCCATGTGAAGTGGGNGAATAATGGGTCCAATCCACACANCCATTGGCACCGATAATACCCCGATTAACCCCATTGGCCGTTCCCACCCAAACTGTATCACCATAGGCAATGACCGAGAAAGCTTTATGATTATGATGGCCATAGGCGTGGGGTTTGTCTGATTTGTCTGATACACCATCCCAGGGATCCCGTGGATTCAGATAAAAATCTTTTAAAACATCACCACTTTGGGTGTCTTCATAATTGGATGATTCACAGGTAAACAGAATCTGATCACCATCCTGAGGGAGTGGCACTCGTTCCCACACCTTTTGGGAAATATTATAACGNCGCAAACCGCCGGCCCAACTCGTGATCCAGATATAATTACCAGAAATTGCCGCATCGTAAGTCACATTAAATCCAGCCACAGTAATGGGTAATGTTTTAAAGAATCGTTTTGCAAATGGCGCCAATGAATCCCCTTCCGTATCCACTGGCTGATCAAAATAAGTCCAGTCGATTGAATTCCCAGTTGCATCCGTGGAATAAATAAGTCCATTCCCAAAAGTGGTGTCCTGTATCGTTGTGGCAAAGGCAGCAAATAATGTTTTTTGACTGGCGGCCAAAGCGGTGACACCACCCACAGGCGTTTCGTTGGATAATTGTCCTGCGGTGGCGGCGGCATTGGACGTGATGGTATAAATGGAGGACGTATCCCGTAGCACAGCCAACCCGGCCCCAGTGCCTANCCAAACAAGGGTATCTGCCAAAGGAACAATATCACTGATCGAATTGCTTTTNAGTCCTTTAAAAGATGTGNTGTCAAAGTCAATGGCTGCCATTTTATATGTACCNGGAAGCANTCCCTGTGNAAAAANTAAATTCATCAATAATATTATNTGGAGTAATCNCCTCATTGGACCACCAACACTTTCTTNACACTATCACTATAAGCATTGGAANAATCTTGTGCTTCAAATGTCCAGTAATAAGTGCCCGTGGTAGCATTTTCAGTCATAGAAATGGTAACGGTGTAANNGCCATCTCCTTTTTGNAAATCTCCAGAGCCNTCCGNTCCGGNNCCATCATCATAAAGTAATATGGGATTNCCCCCATTCATCATGGAGTCCANCCCAACGTGGTAGGTCCGAAAAAANACACGCTGAATATCCTCAAGTCCNTTTGGATCNGATACGGATGCCGTCACCGAAAATTTNACCGTATTGGTTATATTNGGATCCNGGTTCGCCGTGGGNCGGGTCACCGTATCNGGAACAAAAATNCTNCCCAATTTTGGACGAATATTNCCAAGCANANAGATGGACGCTACCGTCTGTTTTTTCCCGCCGTATAGGCTAAGAATAGAGAAAAATATAGAATCTTTGGCTGTGGTGGGAATCGCATTTTTCAGTCCACCGCCATTGTTAAATTTTCGACTGAACATCTGGTCTTTGGACAGGATATCCCCTTGGGTTCCATCATCAAATAATCTCAATGTATCCCCTGTGTTTGTGGCGCTAATCCCCTGCCACAAGACCATAACTGAATCCAAGGATCCGCCCTGATATCCGGAAGATACTGTTGCAGAAACAAACAATTTATTGGATGCTTGGAGAAAAGAAAAATCAACGTCTGAAATGGGTGTTGATTCCGCAATGGGTATAGATTCTTCACACCCACACATCATGAGGAATGCAAATGCAATCGATACATTGAATCTGGATTTATAACCTGTCATTGCTGGTTGTATATATGGTGAACCATTAGGGTACCCACTTGCCTTAGACTTTCGGGAGAACAATTTTCCACAATATCATTATAGGTGTGATGGTAATTGGTTTTTTCATCGGGATAATCAAAATCAATAATATCCACAGCAGGGATGCCTGCAAGTTCATATAGCGGTACATGATCATCAAAAATGGAGTGGTAAGCCATTTTTTTAAACCCACTTAGCTTTAATTCTTCAGCCAATCCCCATAAATCTAAGACCAGTGAGGGGTTTTGCTTATATGAAATGCGTTCAATATAGATTTCTAAATTGGCATCCCCCACCATGTCTAAATTAATGGCATATTCCGGAAGTGTAATGGGCAGGTTTTTTGCAAAATATTGTGATCCTTTGCAGTATGACCAGGAATCGCCGCTTGACCCAAAATCCTCCGCATCAAACAGCACCAGGTTTACACCAATTTTCTGGGGATTGTCATGAAGCACCTTCGCTAATTCTAAAAGGATGGCCACACCACTCGCCCCATCGTTGGCTCCCAGAATGGGCTGATCTTTTCTCATGATACTTAAGCTACGGTCACCCCAGGGACGGGTATCCCAATGAGCGGATATCATAATTTGCTTTTTCGCCTTTGGGTTGAATTGTGCTATAATATTATGCATTTCCACTTTTTGTTTTGACCGCGGCATTATTTCTGTAAATGATTGTGTCGACACAGTATCTGCCAAAGTCGTCAGAACATTTAAAAAATAATCTAATGCTTTTTGATGTCCAACTGAACCGGGGTTGCGGGGACCAAAATCACATTGAGCTACTAAATGGGTAAAGGCTGCATCTCCGTTAAAAACAGGGATTCTTGTTTGGCATCCGATTGAAGATGCGAGTAAAAATATCATTAAATGGATGTGGTGTTTCATTATCCTCGTATGGCCAGATTTACATCAAATCCAAAATCTCTATCGATTTTCTTTCCAGTATGTTTTGAATCATTTTCCCTGTATTCCCAAATCATACTTCCGCTAACAGTTTTTGAGAATGTGTATGTTAATCGGATGCCTGTTTTCCAACTGGACGTATAGGCCGTTTCAGCAAACTTTGTTGCCTCCTGAGCTTTCTGAAGTGTCCGGTTTTTATTCATATCAAAATTAAAGGTGAAGTTAACCTGATTATTGACCTTATAATTATCAAAAAATGGAAGTGGAATTGTAAAGCCGCCNCGGTGCATATAATTCGCCGTAATCAGATAGGATTGATCCTGAAATATTTTTTGTCCCCCATTGGCAGATTCTTCCCTTGAGAGCGTTCGGTTATGGCGCATGGTGACGGCAACTCCTTTTTTTAATGCCATGGTGACCCCGATCAATGGTGAAAAATTCATATTCACGCGAGAGGTTCGCTCGTTGTCTTTATAATCGGTAATAAAATCATCCACATTAAAAAATGCAATGGATGGACCACTGAATTGATCAAACTGCCAGGCCCGCGTTTCCTTTCCGTTGGTGGCATGATCTAAACTCAGGGTGCGGACAAATCGTTTGAGAAATTTATTTCTTTCTAATCCAGTCAAGCGAATAGACCANCCTACAAATGGCAATCCATTTTCTAAATGCTTCCCATAAGAAAAATAATCCCGGGACATGGATCGCTGTTCCAATCCCGACCCCCGTCGATTACTGGATACATTCTGGGCATAATTGAAAGAAAGTGACATTGCACGGGTGAGGTTTAATCCGGATCGAACAGAAAAATCACGTTTATGATCCCAATTCCCCGTATTAGACCCCACCTGTTCGGAGTGATCCAAACCATGATCCCGGTTAAATCCCAGGCGATACCCCAAGGGTGTATCACCAATCACTCCCATGCCTGTTTTATTGACATTTTCGGTATAAGAAAAATTAATGGGGTTAACTTTTCTGGCCCATCCATGCACTTTTTTCAGCAGGTTGCTTTCAGCAATTTTTGACTTTTTCTCCTTCGTCTCTTTTGGACTTTCTTTTTGCTGCGGCTCCGGTACAATTCGTCCTCGACCCCGGCCTCTATCTTCTGAATCTTCTCCAGATTTTTCTTTCTCAATATCAGAATCCCGTGTTCTGGGTGGGGGTACCGTTCGGGTTCGTTGGGGTATACGCCCGCCTTGTGATGGTTTATAAACCAATTCAACCAGCTTAACAGGGGAAAGGCTGATGCCGGATGAAAACCGAAGCTGATTACCGATATTTGCTCCATCCACACTGCTGTCCCTCGCTTTATTCCATCGGTAATTTGCAGAATAATTAAAGGTTGGCTTTAGCCAATCCAGTAAAATGGGACGGAATGANGAATTAAAACTTTCAGTCANATCNGTAACAATACCAGATTCTCGATTTTTGAGTGCATTGGCCATAAATCCCCGATAATCATTTAAATTNCTTTTGATGGCCCGGCTGTATTTTGAATTAATAGATTCTGTAATTTTATAATCCAACGCGTAAGACTGGTTGAGTCCAAAATTATAATCATCGGGAGATTTATTCCCCCNGCGNGGCGTTTTCTGGATTAGCCTTTCATTAAAATTTACNGACGCGTTAAAATTCGAGGGCNAGTAATAAAAATGTGTTTTCCCCAGTTTTTCACCAATCCATGGTACAGAAGAAACCCATTTGAAAGGCATAAAGTAATTATTTCTGCNAAAAGGAAGNGCATAACTCATCTGCCCCTGATAGGATTCATTCAATACTTCTTTTTGNATTTCATTTGACATGGATCGCCGGCTGGCTGANAAACGCGTNTTCAAACGATCCAGTGTNTATTTNACAAATTTATTATCAGATTTGGATGATTTTGCTGCAGATATGGAAANTGTCATNGCATTGGATNTTGCTAAAATAGAATCGGGNGTATTACTCTGATTCACCAATACATCCTGACCAGGAAAATATTTTGGCCGNCTGACTGAATTGGAAAAAGTGNTGGTAACCGGNATTTTTACTCCCCAGGACGAGGGTANAAATTTGTCNATATTNAGTCCTGTATTNATNTTGAAACTTTCGTTGGATTTATTCGAGCCAAGCCGNCGCTGAAGCATATGAAAATCTCCATCCTGTCTTTTAAAAGCAATAGATGTTTTGAGTATATCCCCCAGATTAAATCGGCTTTGGAGGCGCATGGATATTCCTTTATCCTTTTTCACCCCGCTAAGGCGTAATTCATCCAGCCACACTTCTCCTGTAATCGGTGTTTCAGACAGATTCCGAATCCCCAATACAAAATATTTAGTACGGTTCAATGCCGGCTGCCCTTTTATACGAATTACCTTGTTCGTTTCCACACCCAATTCATCCGTGAACCGATATTCCTTAAAATCGGTAGAATCCATAAAAATATCCGTTTCTAGATATTTTTTTACAGAGGATGAATCTTGCAATTTGAGCCGGGTCAACCATTCCAAATCTAAATTCACTGCATTACGGTTTTTTACTTCATCCCATCCATCATAAACAGGCTGAATCACTTCATAATAATTTTCACCAAAACCAAACCGCATAAACATTTCAACATCCGTATTTTCATTGCTAATCCATGGACTGGTTCCATAAACATACATTTTCATTTTTTCATAAGAGAGATAACTCCTGGCCCGATCCCCGGACATGGAGATAAGTGTTTTCATGGCAGCGCCACTTGCTCTGCCCGGGAGATCTGTAAATTTTAATATGAGTGATTGTTCTTTGGATCTGATTTGGTTGATGCGATCAAATTCTCCCTGGACGCCTTCCGGTGGACGGTAGTCTGCATTGTCATCTGTATTTATTATAGAAACGGCAAATATGGAATCGGCATTTTCTTTACTGAATTTTTCCGTACTGTCTGCCGCAATACCTAATTCCTGCCATTGGTTACCTACTAATTCTACCTTTGCTACTTGAATAATGGCGGACTTATCCACATCACTGATCGTCAAGCGTAAATGATTAATATTATTCCATTCCCTTTGTTGGGATTCATCACTTTGATCAAACTCCGATAGGGGTACCCGATACAACCGCCATCCCGTGGGAATACCGTCTTTTTTTGTTTCACCTGCAAAATAGGTCGTATCAATCAGGTTAAATGATTTGGTAAAATAATCATTTGTCCGATCTAAAAATCCGGTGCGATCTAAATCCTCTGTATCGGGATATCGGCCCGCATCCAATGCATTTTTTTCAGTCCCATTTATACGGGAATAGTCATTGCTCCCTTCAGAATATTCCCAATTATCGCCATTAGGATCTTCCGGATTCACATCACTAAACGTATTAATTAATACTTGTTCACCGCCGGCTGCATAATCCGAATATGATGGGCCTTCCGGATCCAAACAGGATCCCCATCCATTTTCAAATGCATCGGGGCACCCGTCCAACCCAATGTCTTCCTCATCATCCAGAATCCCGTCACCAATCAGTCCACCCACAGGAATATCTTCTGTATTTAAAATACCATTCCCATCCCGATCTTCACTGATTTGACCCAAATCAATGGTGAGTTTTCCTCGATCCCCTTTAACCCACATTTCAAAGAACTTTGTCTCTGTCTGGTCATAGTCACCGGAATAGAATGGTGTAATAATTCCTCCCCAGATAGAGTCTTGGAGAACGTCAGACTGATGCTCTCGATGATCAAACTGAAGAAGCATAATATCTGTGGTTTCATTCTGGGCTTGAATTGACGTGGATAAATTCGGCCAGATATCCTTGGTCCGCACCTGAACAAATGGATTGAACCAATTCAATTTCCCACGATTACGCTGAGTAAATGATTTTCCTGTTTTATAGTCAGATGGGGCTGAGGATTCTCTCCAAAAACGTCTCATAATCGGTATGGATGTGGTACGCTTCGACCCTTCAAAATCATCAATAAATGCTACACCATTTGGGTCGCCGGTTGCTCGGTTATTAATTGGATTGGGGTTCGGTAAAATTTGTGCAAATTCACCTTCAAAAGAAAACGCCGATAATTGTTCCGTCTCAATCAAGGGCAATCTATCCAAAGTACGGGTGAGTTTGGGAAAATCCTTTTGGAAGCGACCATTCAACCCCCAGATAAAGTTGCGCATGGGTTCATATCCTACTTCCACTTTTTCATTCACAACAGATTGATTATAATACAGGGCCGTTCCGCCAATAAAAGATTTTTCTCCAAAATCCATTTGGGATCGGATACCTAAAATCGTCTTTTTATCAAATGTAACCAATTGATGCTTATCATAAATCACCTTGATTTCCGCATTGGGATCCACATCATCAGATAACACAATCGTACCGCTGAAATAATCTACCTGATAGTCCACCCCCTTTTTAAGGGGGATTCCCCCTTTATAAACTTGTTCACTACCTTCCACAATCATGAATCCCAAATTGATGGTGGCACTTTGGTTGGCATAATCTACTTCGATGGTAAACCGACTGTCATTATTGATCTGGGTCCGTTGGGTAGTAAAATACATTTTACCTTCTCCCAATGATCCTTTCAAGCCCGGCGCCTGATTTCCTCCGGTAACCGTATCCGGTGCAAAAGGATGAAAGGTGGGGAAAAATAATTCACCTTCTACCAGACTAATTATATTGGGATTAGCCAAATCTATTTTTTGGTCAGAAGTCCGGATACCACTTTCATTTAAACTGTCTAATCCAAATTGGGTAATATAGGGATTTCCTTGAGGATCTAAGTGACTAGGAACAGGTAAACGATCATTCACAATCCGTAATTCGAATCCTTCTTTATTGATATTTGTGGTTCCCAGATAATAGACATTTTTAAACATAAGGGGCCACACAGGATGATTGGGCGTCAGTTTTCGGGGTTTCAGCATTTTCATCATCAGTTGATCAGAATCTCCTGAAATTCCTTTTCCAATCGTTTTTAAAGTGTCGCCGGTGACTCGGTTTTCCAGGACAAATGTACACCCTAGCACCTCATCATTGGCTCTTTGCCTGAGTCGAACAAATCCCAAATCTTCACTTAGAATATAATCCTGCCCCTGTTCAAGCCGTTTAAAATTTCCGCTTTGATCGTCGCTTTCATTTGGATTCTCCAAATCAGCAAAAGCGGTACCGGGGTTTGTTTCTGAATTGGTGGTTTGATCCAACTGATACAGTTCAAAATTCCGAACAACAATATTCCCAATTTGATGGAGGCCATCTTTTAAAGGATAAAATGGTGGCACAAAAACGGTGGTACCTCCGGCTTGAGTAACGACACCGTCCCGAAACCACTCATGAATAAAGAAATATTTATTTTCCACATACCGGTGATCCTGGATTTTAATGGTTTGCGCTTCACTCTTGCCTTTATATTCTTGTGATTTCTTTTCCGTATTGACTACAGATGCAATGGCCGTGATATTCATGGGGCCTAGTTTTGAAACTGTTTTGACACCAAATAAACCCTGGTGACTGGCAGAACCCATGAGGGATTGAGAACCGGGTAAAGATAGAGATACATTTCCCGCATCAACGGTTTGAACAATATCGTCCTCTTCCCCTTTGTAGGAAATTCGAATATTATTTTCCCAGTCAAAATCCCGCTCTGAATCATGATCCACATTGATAGAAACCCGGTCGCCAATTTTTCCTTCCACACTAATGCGCTGGGTTTGGTCAAATTCTAAATGGGTATTTTGAGTTTCGCTCAATTTGGAGCGAATGAGTTCTTGGTCCTGAAATACCAAATTCCCTTTCACCGTTACATTCCCCCGCGCTGTGAGGGATACACGCCCAATATTACCCATATCCACACCAATCACTTCGATACCTCTCCCCCGGCGATCCTGAAGTATTTGGGTTTGAGGTGATCTACTTCTGGTCGTATCGTGGATTGCTTTAACAAATGCCAACTCTCTATTGAGCTTTATCTGTTTTTCGAAATACCAATCCATGGGAGCTGCGAATGGCATGGTATATAATTTCCCGAATAACTTTCCGGAGAGCGTTATGGTGGACCAATCCTTGGAAATTTCCGCCGATTGAATAATGAGGAATGGTTTTCGGATTAATCCTCGGGGAGAATAGGATAGTGAATCATAGGGCATAACCAAAGATGGCCGGTCTGTTTCATAGGGATTATGGATAAAAGGTGTTTGAGGGTGCCAACTGTTCGGGAGGTTTTGGATGGACGGATTCCCCTGGCCAGTGGCAGGAAATACCACGGTCACCCATAAGAGTAAGCTGACGAATCGGATCCTTTTTTGCAAGGAATCCACCTCCATATTTATTGTTAACAATACCCACTTGGGTACAGTATTACCGCTATTGCGGTGAGATTAAACCGTTAACGTTGAGGCTATATAGTCAGCTCCTTATGTTTGACACTATTTATTAAATCCATTTTTCGAGGATTCCACAGAAGTTACGCAAAGCTTTCCCACGATGTGAAATACTATTCTTTTCCACCGAATCCAGCTCTGCGAAGGTTTTTCTAAGGGGTGAGTAGTAAAAAATCGGATCATATCCAAATCCGCCAATACCTCTTTTCTTCTCAATAATTCGACCTTCTGCTACACCTTCGACCCATTCTTTTTCGCCACCATTTACAAATGCAATCACGGTGCGGAACCGGGCCGTTCGTCTTTCTACAGGAATGCCATGCAATTCTTTCAGCATTTTTTGGCAATTATCGTCAAAAGTGGCATCCGCGCCGGCATAACGAGCGGAATAAATCCCTGGTGCTCCGTTGAGTGCATCTACTTCTAATCCTGTATCGTCAGCCAATGCGGGCAAACCAGTCAATCGATGGACTGTTTCTGCCTTAATAAATGCATTCTCTTTCAGTGTATTCCCGGTTTCGGGAATATCACCAATTTCAGGAAATGCATCTAATGTGAGGAGTTCAACAGGAAGGTGCCCCAAGATAGCGGCCATTTCTTCCATTTTACCCCGGTTATGGGTGGCTAAAACTATTTGCAATTTAATACCTCGAAAAACGCCGGGGAAACTACAGGTTTTTCAGAGGAGACCCAATGAGAATTCAGACCTCATTTTAGATTTTATTCACATTCCCCTTTTGTCCAACTTTCCAACCCGGCATTTTCGGCCATACATGGATTCGAATAAGTTTTATCATTGCAACCGCATACGGGGTCATAATTTCGTGGACAGGGATCATTTTTAATTTTACTTTCGTCTATACAGGATTCTTCCCGCATTTCTTCGCACCCGATAATAAGCAAAGTGAATATGATTAATTTAAACAGACATTTCATTTATTATTTAGCGAATTGATATCATGCCAATGACCATGTTCAAAAGACCACTCTTTTCCTTCTGGTACTGACCCTTTGGGTTGTGGAATATTGGTCGAAGTTGATTCGGATAGAGGATTTGAGGTCGGGGTAATATCATGCCAATGGCCGTGTTCTGTAGACCATATTTTTCCTTCTGGAGCTGGGCCTTCCGGCTGGGGAACATTCAAAGACCGCTGCGCATCGGAAGGCCTGGGAGGAATAGGAGTGCGGCTGGGTTGAATATCATGATAATGTCCATGTTCTTCTGACCAGATTTTTCCCGACGGTGCATTGGTGCCTTTATCTGCATTTATTATATTGAGTATAAACCATATAACCACAATGGCTATACCGCCATAAATCGCCATTTTCTTCCATTGTTTGACCTTATCCAAGTCGCCATGGCAATCCTTAAACTTTTTTTGACTCCCGCAATGACAGGGATCATTTCGTCCAATTTTCATTGTTGGTACTCCTTATGGATATGAGCCAACTGCACATACTTATGGGCCCATTGTACATTTTTATCAAATATATCTTGTGTTAACGTTTTTACAATTTTTCCCGGTACACCCACCACAAGTGACAATTCAGGTATAATCAAATTTTCTTTTACCACGGCACCGGCGCCAATGACGGACCCTTTTCCCACGACAACACCATTCATAATGATGGCTCCCATGCCAATGAGAACGCCATCTTCTATGGAACAACCGTGAATAATGGCGTTATGTCCTACTGTCACGTCGTCACCCACGATCACGCCCTGATCATTTTCTAAATGAATCACGCTATTATCTTGGATGTTTGTCCGTTCACCAATCACAATCTGGTTAATATCTCCCCGGCAAACGGTATTGTACCAAATAGAACTACCGGCCTTTAAAATGACATCGCCAATGACTTGAGCGCCTTTGGCCACAAAAGCAGAATCATGAATCTGGGGCTGTTGTATGGTTACATTGTCTTTTAATTCTGTTTTATCCATGGATTAATTTGATTCTTTTATAACGATATCTCAAAAAGAAAGTTTGACAAATCCCTGAAATTACAAAAACGTTGATGGTCCAATAAATCCCGGGAAAGGTGGCTAATTTTGTGCCCAGCCATAAACCGAATAAGGCCATGGATACATAAACCAAAACTGCTTCACTGATACCTCGCGTTTTGTGGTGATGGACCAGCATACCCCCATACCATGATTGATACACTTGATATCCAGGCATAAGGATAGCAAACATGACCGTTACTGAGGATAAATGGGTTAATTCAGGCGACAATCCTGATACGCGGCTAAACCATATTTCTCCCAAAGGTGTCAATGCTACCATTGCCATCATAGTCATGGTCACAAGGGCAAGTATCCGGGCGAATCGCTGGAGTTGAATTTTTCCGGATGGCTTCCCGGCCATGGATACCACCACTTCGTTGAATGCAAACCCAAATCCCCGGGTTATAAATATTAATCCATATACCACAGGCCAGGATGCCAGTGAAGCCAAGGTGTCCGGCATACGGCTCATCCCCGCTGCGCCGGCAGGGTGGATGAGTAATGTCATGAGAGGCGTAATGGCTAATGGCAAATAAAAATGGGTAAAAGATTTCAGTGTGATGGGTTTTCCATCACTTGTTTGGGGTAAAGTTTTGTGTAAAATGTTTTGAACCATAAAATGAGCGAAAATGGCTTCCATCGTTACCGAAATGGCTACCGCCACCGCACCCACCTTTGCACCGGACCAATCTGTATAGGAAATCCCAAAAAATAATACGGATACAAGTGTAATAAGCCGAATGACCGTACCCAAAGCGACTAACTGAGAATTTCCATATTTAATCATAACACCCTGGTTCAGACGCCGCCAGGCGATCATAATCGTCCATGGTGTCATAATTTGGAGTCCAATTCGCCCCGGTTCATGTAGTGCCACTGGTACTTTTAACAATCCATTGGCCA
>PAXB01000038.1 GCA_002715035.1 Fidelibacterota bacterium | reverse complement strand
TTATAATGAAACGGTGCATGCAGCTTATATCCAATATGGAGGTAGCCTNNGGATTTATNGGNTATAATGNNGGNGGNAGATANGAAACTGTTNATATGATGTCTGAACTCAAAACAANNNANGANNCATTTNANAATNATTATAAAAGTTTCTATCCAAGTCTATCCGTAACATTTGGTGCACCACAATTATTGCAAATTCANACNAGTTNTTCAAAACGAGTNCGCNGACCACGNTCTCGAATGTTAAANCCNTTTAGNTCTCGTNAAGATACCANAAATATTAGAAAAGGGAATCCTTTTTTANNGCCNGAATACACCGATTCATATGAGTTGAATTTTAGCCGNTNTTCNAAAGGAATTTCATTAACCTTAGGAGGTTATTACCGATATACAACAGACAGAATGCAACGCCATAAAGAAGTCAGACCAGATGGTGTATCTNTAGCNACCTATGAGAATATTGGTACNCAAAAAACCAANGGANTTGAATACAACGCNGTTGGTTCACTTGGTCGGAAGTTAAGACTAATTTTNTCGGGTAGTTATTACTGGGATGAGTTGAACTCGGATTTATATGGNACTGATTATAATAAGACNNCNCAAAACCAACGTATGAGANTAACGACCATATGGAATATTNCACCAACGACTGAGTTTATGTTNTTNATGTTTTATATGCCANCAAGNGATATTNCAATNGGTAAAATGGACGCNATGACTTGGTCTTCTATGTCAATAAAAAAGAAATTNATGGATGAGAGNCTGAATTTGACATTGAATGTGAATGATCCATTTNGACTNTCNGGAATGGGATTTGAAACTTGGGGAGATATAGANGNGGACGGGACGCGGGATTGGTANCAGGATNCNAATCGAAATTGGAGTAGTCAAACANTNCGATTNACTNTGGAATATCGNTTTGGNAANATGGANGACANNAGNNGATTTAGTCGCCAAAGAGGNGAAGGAATGGAAATGGANGAANGTTCTGGCGAAATATTTTAAGCTATTCCGTTTTTAATATNTTCTGGAAAGGTGCGGTATCCTTTTAGGCCATTGCACCTTTTTCTTTTTTTATNATTAATAACAAAGTATAATNCCCAATGATGAGTGATAAAAAATGGATGATTTATGGTGCCAANGGNTATACAGGNCGTTTGGTCGTAGANGAAGCCATTAAAAAGGGACTCAAACCCATTTTAGCGGGANGGTCAGAATCGGTAAAGGAATTGGCCGATGAAAAAGGATTAGATTCGCAAGTGTTTGAATTATCCTCTAACGATGATATTATTGAACAATTATCTCATGTATCTGTTTTGGCCAATTGTGCCGGTCCTTTTTCTCAAACGGCAGNGCCCNTGATGNGTGCATGCATCAATTNCAATACCCATTATATTGATATAACGGGTGAAATTTCCGTGTACGAAATGGGGTACGGTTTAGANGCAGAAGCNAAATCTGCAGAAATTGTTATTTGTCCTGGNGTAGGATTTGATGTGATTCCAACCGATTGTTTGGCAGCATANCTTAAAGAAAAAATGCCNNATGCCACTCATTTGGCATTGGGGTTTGCAATGAAAGGATCCAAGGTAAGTAAAGGGACGGCCAAGACNAGTGTGGAGGGCATGGCTCACGGCGGAAAAATTAGAGAAAATGGGNAAATGAAGCATGTTCCATTGGCATTTAAAGAGCGTGAAATTGATTATGGGTTTGGTCCAAGAAACGCTATTACTATCCCATGGGGTGATGTATATACAGCTTTCCATAGCACGGGTATTCCCAATATTGAAGTCTATTNTCCCAATTCTTCCAAGAGCGCTGCAAAGCTGCGAAAGCGTCAAAAATATATGAAATTATTGAAAGTTAACTGGATCAGAAAAACAGTTCAAAATAGAATTGATAAAATTTGGAAACCCAATACAGCGGCACAAAGAGCAGAAGCAAAATCATATGTGTGGGGGGAAGTCAAAAATTCAAGTGGTGAATCAATCGAAGGCAGATTTACTACGGTTGATGGCTATGATTTAACTGCCTGCGGAACCGTAGAAGTTGCTGAATATTTATTAGCTGATCATTCACAATCCGGTTACTTTACCCCCAGTCTTCTTATGGGAAAAGAATTGCTGGAAAAAATGCCCGGATTTTCNGGAATTGAATACAAGTAAGGAGAGAATGAAAAATATAATCAAAGGAACATTAGGAATATTTGGCCTTTTATTGGCTTACTTATTGCTTTGGCCAGTAGGTGTGGATCCCGTGGTGTGGGAAGCGCCGGTTGCACCCGCAATGNCGGGACAATTTGCACCGAATGGTTACCTAAAGGATGCAGAAGTTTTGGAATTGGATGATGGGATTGGCCCGGAAGATGTGGCCGTAGATGATGCGGGAAATATGTTCGCCCCTTTTGATGATGGCCGCATTATAAAATATGATGTATTTGGAAAAAGTCTGGGGATATTTGTAAATACGGGCGGAAGACCATTGGGCTTGGATTTTGACGCTTCTGGTAATTTGATCATTGCCGATGCTTACAAAGGGTTGCTCAGTGCAGATAAGGATGGAAATCTCACTACACTAACAACAGAAGCGGAAGGGCTTCCATTTAAGTTTACAGATGATGTAGATGTAGCGTCGGATGGGAAAATATATTTTTCAGATGCATCTTCTGGATTTGATATTCATGATTACAGATTGGATTTAATGGTCCATCGGCCATTGGGNCGGTTATTGGTCTATGATCCGACAACAAAAGAGACGACCACTTTATTATCAAACTTATATTTTGCCAATGGGGTCGCCGTTAGCCCAGATGGTGAATTTGTTTTAGTCAATGAAACGTCGGAGTACCGTGTGACAAAGTATTGGTTGAAAGGCGAAAAAGCCGGGCAATCAGAAATGATCATGGAAAATCTTCCAGGATTTCCTGATGGTATTTCATCCAATGGAAAAGGTATTTACTGGATCGCACTTCCGGCCAAAAGAAAAGAAATTATAGATAATCTGGCAGGAAAACCTTTTATACGAAAAGTAGTCCTCCGATTACCGGAATCAATTCAACCGTCACCGGACCGACATGGATTTGTGCTGGGAATTGATGGGGATGGACAGGTAATTCACAATCTTCAAGATCCTTCCTCCGAATCATTTTCACCTATTACAAGTGTAGAAGAAAAAAATGGTATTCTTTATTTGGGTAGTTTGACTTACCCTGGATTTGCCCGAATCAGCGCTCCTGAATAATCTTAAGGGCAAACTGTGCAATAGCAGGAATCATATCGCCAAACATGGCGAATCGTTTATCCTTGGTTTGTCCTTTCAAATATCGGATATATATCTGGGCTGCAATCCCCACCAATCGGTATAATCCCAAGGCGTGATAAAATCGGATATTGGATACATCTCGTCCGCTAGCCTGTGTATATCGTGCCACCAATTCCCTCCGAGTTAGGAATGAATTATCCATAGGCATCATAGCCGATTGCTTGAAAAAATCCGGGTCATCCGGGTCTATCCAATAACATAAAAGAGAGCCCAGATCTGCCAATGGATCCCCGAGGGTACACATATCCCAATCAAAAATTGCCTCGATTTTCCCCGGATTATTTGCTGCCAACATGATATTATCCAATTTGTAATCATTGTGTACCAGAGCCGATTCCCTGGATAGCGGTTTATGGTCATTCAGCCAATTATATATCTCATCCATTTCCCGGATATCTTTATGTTTGGCCGCTTCCCAGCGTTTAGACCATCCCTCGATTTGTCTATCAATAAATCCATCCGGTTTTCCCAAAGATTGAAGTCCCAGTGATTCATAATCCACTTTATGAAATTCTGCCAATGCGTCCGCCAATGCAATACTCATTTGTCTGCCTGCATGGGGTTCATCAGCAAATTCTGATGGCATATTTGTTCGAACAACAATCCCGGAGTGGCGGTTCATTATAAAAAAAGGGGCACCCACAATGGATTCCTCATCAGAGAATAAATAGGCTTTTGGTGCCAAGGGAAATGTATTGTGAAGTACAGACAATACACTGTATTCACGCGCCATATCATGGGCTGTTGGAGCCACGGGCCCCAAGGGTGGGCGACGAAGCACATATTCATGAGAACCATAATCAAGGTGATAAGTGAGGTTGGCTTTTCCACCCGGAAATTGACGAACATGAAGCGGGTTTTCTGACCCTTCTAATTTACCCTTTAGAAAGTCTGATAGTTTTAGTTCATCAAATTTCTCATCCGCCCGGACAGAAATCGTATCGACATTATGACTCATATTTCTTTAAAATTTGCTTCGCTGCCGCCAGTTTATGTACTTCATCTGGACCATCATAAATTCTGGCGCCCCGTTCATGGCGGTACCAGAATGAGAGGGGTGTATCATCGGTAATTCCCAAAGCACCATGGGTTTGGATGGCTCGATCTAAAACCTTCAGCAACACATTTGCCACATGGAACTTGATAAGAGATATTTCAGTTCTGGCCGCAGGTGCACCTTCATCATCAATCTTTTTGGCGCATTCCAAAACCAATAATCGAGACGCATTAATTTCGGCTCGGGATTCTGAAATCCAAGTACGAATAACCGGCTGATCTGAAAGCGTGGCACCCGGTTTAACTTTTCGATCTACAGCCCGTTGACACATCATATCAAAGGCCCGTTCGCAAATACCAATCCAGCGCATACAATGATGAATGCGTCCTGGCCCCAATCGTTCTTGGGCCAGTCGAAAACCATCTCCCGGTGTTTGAATNATATTTTCTTTGGGTACGCGAACATTGGTATACTGCACTTCGCCATGACTGAAAAAGCCCTTACCCACATCCCCCATGATCGGAATATTTCTTACTATCTCAAACCCGGGTGTATTCGTGGGGACAATAATCATACTGGCCCTTTTGTGCCTGCTTTCTTCATCAGGATTTGTCACAGCCATGACAATACAAAAGGCAGCNCCATCCACACANGANGTAAACCATTTTCGGCCATTAATCACATATTCATCTTCATCTAAAACAGCGTTGGTATCCAACCATGTTGGGTTGGACCCGGGACGATCCGGTTCAGCCATAGCGATACAACTGCGAATTTCACCGGCCATGAGGGGTCTAAGGTATGTCTCTTTCTGCTGGTCATTCCCAAACATAGATAACAGTTCAATATTACCAATATCCGGTGCNTGGCANCCAAANGTNTAATGNCCCANNGGAGAGGCACCCAGNATTTCACTAACTGCTGCAAATTCAAGGAAAGGCATATTCATACCGCCATGTTCGTTAGAGAGGAATGGTGCCCATAACCCCATCTCTTTTACACGAATTCGTAATGCATCTAAATTCGAATAGAGTGCTTCATATTGATGATTCAATAAAAGCGGCTCTATGGGTATCAATTCGTTATAAACAAATTGGCGATATTGGTTTAAATAGTCACTCTTCATATTTATTACTTCGTTTTATATAGGAAGAAGTAAAATCAATTTATGGATTGGAATCAAGAAGAAATTGATTTAATTGATGCTTGATGGATAATAGTCTTATCTTTCATACTTTCGGATGAATAAAAAATGAAGATAGCCATTATACAACAACAAGCCACAGAAGATGTGGCAGCCAATGTCCAGCAGGGGTTGGACAATATAGATAAAGCAGCAGTGCAAGGTGCAGAGTTAGCCGTATTTGCTGAATTGGCATTTACCCGGTTCTATCCGCAATATTTGGCTGATGGAGATGTGCGCCATTTGGCTGAACGAGTTCCGGGCCCAACCACTGAAAAATTTATGGCCAAAGCCAAAGAACATAATATGGTGGTTGTGATCAACCTCTTTGAATTGGAGGATGGAAAGACTTACGATTCTTCCCCGGTAATTGATGCAGATGGCACACTGTTAGGTACCACCCAAATGGTCCACGTGGCGGACTATGAATGTTTTTATGAAAAAAGTTATTATGCAGAAGGAGATCATGGTGCACCGGTTTATGATACGGCTGTAGGCAAGATTGGCGTGGCCATTTGTTATGATCGTCATTATCCTGAATTTATGCGGGCATTGGGAGTGAATGGGGCGGAAGTTGTTGTGATTCCTCAGGCCGGTACGGTTGGAGAATGGCCCGATGGATTGTATGAGGCAGAACTCCAGGTGGCATCTTTCCACAATGGATACTTTTGCGCTTTGGCCAACCGCGTGGGGAAAGAAGACCAAATGGAATTTGCAGGAGAGTCGGTCATCACAAACCCAGAAGGCAGGGTGATTGCCCAATCGCCAGGGGGCGTGGATGATATTTTAATCCACGATTTAGATTTAACAGAAGTGCCGAAATCCCACGCACGAACTATGTTTTTCCGGGATCGGCGCCCGGATATTTATCCTCTGACTTAATAAAACTTATGCGAATACATCCCAGACTTTATTCATTTCGCCGGTGACCATGGGCCATGCGCGCCAGGATGGCGCTTTCCCATGTAGGTATTTCCGTTGAACTTCGGGAAATACTTTTATCNGATCGACCCGATGAACTTTATGCTATTTCTCCCAAAGGGACTGTTCCTGTTTTGGAATTACCAGATGGGAGAGTTATCGATGAAAGTTTTGATATTATGAAATGGGCATTGAGTCAAACACAAACGGACTGGATGGAGATCGACCTGGATAAACAATTGGCCATGATTAAAGTGAATGATGAAGAATTCAAACCGTGGCTCAATAAATATAAATATCATGAACGTCACCGGGAACATCCGCAGAAATTTTACCAGGGGAAATGCGCAGAAATCCTTTCNACATATGAGACCATACTCAATACGAATTCATATCTTATGGGCAAAAAAGCCCAGTGGACNGATGTTGCTATCCTTCCCTTTGTCCGTCAATTCGCCCATGTGGATTTACCCTATTTTGAAAAGAAATTCATATCCTTGAATCAATGGCTTGAGGGTTGGAAAGGCTCAGGTTTATTTCAATCCGTTATGAAAAAATATATCCAGTGGCAGCCCGACCACGTGCCTCTCATTGTTTCATTCTGATTCGAAATTCAGTTTAATTTCTCGCCATGAAAAATGAAGTTTTATACAATAAAAAGAGTCGCGAATTACTCATGGATGAACTCCGGCAGGAAGCATTCGAACGAATCACTTGCTCATTTTACCGCTATACAAAGATTGAAAATCCAGATGTATTACGGAATGATCTCTATCGGGAATGGGATGCCTTAAAGGTTTTTGGCCGTATATATTTAGCAAAAGAGGGGATCAATGCCCAGTTCAGTTGCCCGGAACAACATTGGGACCAATTCAAAGCCAACTTAGCTTCTCATGAAATTTTAAAAGATATGCTCCTCAAAATTGCCGTTCAGGATGGGGAGTCCTTTTACAAGCTAACTATCAAAATCAAAGATGAAATTGTAGCTTATGGTGTTGGCGAGGATGAATATGATATGGCCCAAATCGGAAATCATCTCTCCGCAGAAGAATTCAATAAAAAATTAAATGATGACAATACGGTCATCGTGGATATGCGCAATTATTACGAAAGTGAAGTGGGGCGATTTAAGGACGCCATTGTTCCTGACGTGGATACATCCCGTGAATTATTGCCCAAAGTAAGATCCTTATTAAAAGGACATGAAGAGGATGAAGTCCTTTTATACTGTACGGGAGGAATTCGCTGCGAAAAAGCTTCAGCTTATTTAATCAACAGTGGATTTCAGCATGTGAATCAACTCAATGGCGGCATTATTCAATATACTCACGATGTGAAAGCTCGAGGTCTGGATTCAAAATTTATCGGTAAGAATTTTGTATTTGATGCCCGCATGGGTGAACGGGTTACGGATCATGTTTTGAGCGTTTGCCATCAATGCGGAGAATCGGCGGATCGTCATCTTGATTGCGGCAATGATGCCTGTCATATTTTATTTATCCAGTGTGATTCTTGCAATAAAAAGTATAATGGCTGTTGCTCACCGGAGTGCCAAGCTTTTGCCAATCTACCCATAGAAGACCAGCGGGTGCTACGGAAAGACCCGGAGAAGGTAGTATCAAAAGCACGTTATTCCAGTCGGGTTAAGCCGAAGCTTAACGAAATCGATCACTCGTAATTTGTGTACCAGAATGGTTGTCGGTAATACTGNCGAACGGGTTTACCTACGATTGCAGTNTAGATCCATCCTGCCAACCAAAATGCAATCACCGCTGGTAGAATAATATTGATGAGAATCGAGAATACTCCCAACACAAACACCATTGCGAATGGCAGGACCACTGCCATGCTGATGTAGGGGTGTTTCAGCATAAATTTTTGTAAATTTTCCATCATATTTCCTTTTTTATTAGATGAGAGCAAAAACTGTGCAAAACACTTTTTTTTGCCAGAGTGGACTCAAACCATGACGATGTGGCAGGGGGACTTAATAAATAAAAGTCATTCCTTTTAACTTAACTTCAAATTAGTTTCCCCTCCCTTGTAACTAATTCGATTTTAGGAGGTCGATCATGAAAACACTTTTTTCAGGCAGAATTCTACCATTATTTATTCTCATCAGTTGTGGACAGCCTCCGGCTGTAGTATCAGAAGAACCGAAAATAAAACAAGTTTCTACGTTTGATGTAGCGTTGGATCGGGAAACCCAATCCAAACTTGAATCGCAGTTCGACGCTGTACTGAACCCTCAAAATTTAGATGATTGGATGAAACACATGTCATCAAAGCCTCACCATGTAGGATCGCCATGGAGTAAGCAAAATGCGGAATTTATCGCCCAGAAATTTGAATCATGGGGATTTGAAACAGAAATTGAAACATTTGAAGTATTGATGCCATTCCCTAAAATTAGGAAGCTTGAACTGGTGTCACCCCACCAGGTTTCGCTCCAACTCAAAGAACCCGTTTTGAAAGAAGATGCCACATCAGGGATTAGAAAAAATCTCCTCCCCGGTTTCAATGCATTTTCCGCAGATGGGAATGTAACGGCCGAATTGGTGTATGTGAATTATGGCATTCCTGGAGATTATGAAGAATTGGCGCGAATNGGTATTGATGTCAAAGGAAAAATTNTTCTTGCANGGTATGGNGGTTCATGGCGNGGGATCAAACCCAAAGTGGNTTATGAGCATGGGGCTATTGGTTGTATAATTTTTTCNGATCCAAAAGATGATGGATACGGTCGGGGAGATGTTTATCCNAAAGGTCCTTTCAGGATGGAACAGGGTNTTCAGCGAGGTTCCGTTTTGGATATGCCCATGTATCCTGGNGATCCCTTGACACCCGGATATGGTGCCAAACCGGATGTGAAACGATTAGAAATTGCTGATGCACCCACCATTATGAAAATTCCAGTACTGCCAATTTCTTATGGTGATGCACTTCCGCTTTTACAAGCATTAGAAGGACCAGTTGCCCCTGCCAAATGGAGAGGTGGTTTGCCAGTGACATATCATATTGGTCCTGGGCCTGCAAAAGTGCACCTCCAACTGGAATTCGATTGGGGGCTGCGTACTGCCTATAATCCGGTGGCAAAACTAAAAGGTACGGTTTACCCAGATGAATGGATCATGAGGGGAAACCACCACGATGGTTGGGCCCAAGGTGCCTCAGACCCATTAAGNGGCATGGTGTCACTCATGGAAGAAGCCAGAGCTATTGGAGAATTGGTNAAAACAGGATGGCGACCAAAACGAACGTTGGTTTATGCAGGATGGGACGCAGAGGAGCCGGCCCTTTTGGGTTCAACGGAATGGGTGGAATTTCACAGGGAAGAAATTCAAGAAAAAATGGTTGTTTACATCAATACGGACGGGACAGGTGTTGGTTTTCTTGGTGTGGGGGGATCCCATTCCTTGGAAAAATTTATTAATGAAATTACAGTGGATGTCAAGGACCCGGTTCAGGATGTAAGTCTGCAGGAGCGCCTTCGGGCCCGCCTTCGGGTGAGTGAAAATAAAGATGCGGAACGGGAGGACTTACGGATTTATCCTATGGGGTCCGGATCCGATTATACTGCATTTATTCACCATGCGGGTGTGCCGGCATTAAACTTGGGATTTGGTGGTGAAAGCAGTGGTGGATCGTATCATTCCATTTTTGACTCCTATGATCATTATAAGCGTTTTAATGATGGCAATTATGTATACGGCACCACTCTTGCTAAAGTGAATGGCCGATTGGTTTTACGTCTTTCAGAAGCGGATATATTGCCATTTCGTTTTGTAAATATGGCTGAAAATATTGGATCGTTTATTGAGAGTAATAAAAAACTGGCGGAAGCGGTGGAAAAGAAAACGGAAAACCGGAATAAACTGTTAGACAAAAAAGCCTTTACCATTTCGGGGAATCCGAAAAAAACATACCTGCCGCCAAAACGGTTGAGCTTGGTGCCGGATTTTGATTTTACTCCTTTAGATGAATCCCATAAAAGGCTTGAAGCCAGTGCGTGGAAATATGAAAAAGCATTAGCCGGAGTCAAAAAAGGATTCCTATCTGCTGAACATAAATCCCAAGTAAATCAATTATTACGGGAAGTAGAACAAGCCATGACCCGATCTGANGGNTTGCCCCGGCGGAAATGGTTTAAGAATATGATTTATGCGCCGGGTTTTTATACAGGCTATGGTGTTAAGACACTCCCGGGGATTAGGGAAGGCCTGGAAGAACGGAATTGGGATGAAACCCACTTCTATATTCTTGAGGTCGCAAAAGCGCTGGATCGTGCTGCAGCTAAGATTAACGCAGCAGCAGATATATTGAAAGCCAGTTAAATGATTCAAAGCATTATTCTCACAGGACTGATCTTAATCACGAGTGTCATCGCTGGCCAACCCCAATCCGTAAAAGCTACCCAAAAATGGGTAAAGAAAAATGGCCATACCATTATTAAGGATTTTGCTCATTTGCTGTCCATGCCAAATGTAGCGTCGGATAAAGTAAACATCCGCAGGAATGCAAAATACATTAGTAATTTATTTAAAAAACGGGGTTTTGATATGCAACTTCTTGAAACTGAAGATGCTAACCCCATAATATATGGTGAATACAAAACACCCGGGGCCAAACGAACACTTTGTTTTTACGTCCACTATGACGGTCAACCGGTGGATTTAATCCAATGGACGCATGGTCCTTTTGACCCGGTTCTTTATGATGCATCCATGGATGCTGGGGGTAAGCCAATTCCATTGCCAATGAAACAAACCAAGATCGATCCGGAGTGGCGGCTTTACGCTCGCTCCGCGGGGGATGACAAAGCGCCCATTATGACCATCCTGAATGCTGTGGATGGGCTTCAATCTTCGGAAATCGGATTTACATCAAACATTAAATTGTTTTTTGAGGGAGAAGAAGAAGCGGGTTCTACAAACTTGGAAGCACATCTTACCAAACATAAAGCGCTTTTGGATGATATCGATATTTGGCTGTTTTGTGATGGCCCCATGCACCAAAGCCGTCAACCCCAATTGGTGTTTGGCGTCCGTGGCGTAACGGGAATGGAAATAACCGTTTACGGGGCCACCCGATCTTTGCATAGTGGGCATTATGGTAACTGGGCACCGGTGCCAGGACAATCTTTGGCCCATCTAATTGCAACCATGAAAGATGAAAATGGAAAAGTATTAATCGATGGATTTTATGATACGGTGGTACCTCTTTCTGAATTTGAGAGATTTGAATTAAGTAAAATTCCTGATGTGGACAGGCAATTAAAAAAGGAATTGGGATTGGCATATACAGAAGGTAATGGCCGAAGCATTAATGAACGATTGCTCTTGCCGTCCCTAACAATTAAAGGATTATCCAGTGGAAATGTGGGGAAGAAAGCGCGGAATGTAATACCGAATACCGCCACGGCTGCTATTGGTGTGCGCCTCGTAAAAGGGAATGACCCGGAGGATATGCTGGATAAAGTGGAAGCTCATATCCGTAGCCAAGGATTTCACATTGTTAATGATGAACCGGATATGGCAACACGGCGGAAATATCCTAAGATCGCTAAGGTCGATCGCCGGGGATCGGGTTATATCGCATCCCGAACATCCATGGAAGAACCCAACGCCAAAGCCATCATTAAAGCGGTTAGGGCATTTGTGGGGGATAAACTTATTCTTATGCCAGCGCTGGGTGGATCTTTGCCATTATATTTATTTACAGATTTGTTAAAAAAGCCGGCCATTATTGTACCCATTGCGAACCATGACAATAACCAACATGCCGCTAACGAAAACCTCAGAATTGCCAACCTTTGGTACGGGATTGACCTCATGGGTGTCATCATGACCATGNCAAATTGATGACCCGTTTTTTACCATTATTCATTAGTCTGACCTTTGGTCAATCCATTTCACTTGTAACACTTGATAGTCGTGTTGAATCATCATTCCGGGGATTGAGTGTGGTAAATCAGAAAGTGGTTTGGGTGAGCGGAACAGGGGGGACTGTTTTGCGGACCATAGATGGTGGAAAAAACTGGGAAAATATATCCGTTCCCAATATGGAAAAGATCGATTTTCGGGATGTAGAAGGCTTTAATAAAAATACCGCTATTGTGATGGGCATCGCTTCTCCTGCTCGATTTTATAAAACCACCGATGGGGGTCAAAACTGGAAACTTGTTTATTTTGACGATCGTGAAGGGGTATTCTTTGATGGCATGTCATTTTGGAATAAAAATGATGGGATCGCATTCAGCGATCCAGTGGATGGCCAGCACTTGCTCATTCGAACCACGGATGGGGGTGATACATGGCATGAAATTCCAAAGGAAGGATTTCCCCATAAACTTAATCCCGAATTTGGTTTTGCTGCCAGCGGTACCGGTATTCCGGTTCAGGGGCGNAAGACAGTTTGGTTGGGGATGGGTGGCGTGAAATCCAGAGTATTCAAGAGTGAAGATGGCGGTATGAATTGGTCTGTGGCAGAAACACCGGTAGTTCATGGCGGCCAGAGTACGGGCATATATTCTGTCGCATTTAAGAATAAAAAAGTGGGTATTTCCGTGGGTGGGGATTACACCAATCAGTCCATAAAAAATACCATGGCATACACGAATGATGGCGGTGCAACATGGCACCTTCCTGAAAAACAAACCCATCAATACCGTGAATGTGTNGCCCATTACCGCGGCAATATNTTTTTTGCTGTGGGGCCATCAGGGTTTGATNTGACAACTGATAATGGAAAGAACTGGCATCCCCATTATTGGGAAGTGAATAACCTGACCGCTGTGGCTTTTGCCAAAAGATCCAATGTTGGGTTTGCCGTTGGTAAGGGCGGACAAATATATAAAATTAAGGTGAATCATTAATGGGACAAAAATCCGCTTTAGTCTTGGGTTGTTCCGGCTTGGTTGGCGCTGAAGTATTGAAGTTATGTTTAGAATCGGATACGTATAACAAGGTGGTTACACCTGTTCGACGCCCATTATTAATAAACCATGAAAAACGAATAGAAAAGGTAATTGATTTTGATATGCCACCCTGGGAAGAAATGTTTCCGGTGGATCATTTATTTTGCTGTTTAGGCACAACCATCAAAAAGGCCGGGAGCAAAATGAATTTTCGGAAAGTGGATCATGATTATCCGCTGGCCTTTGCTGCCGCTGCAAAAAAATGGGGAACGACTGTTTTTAGTGTAATAACAGCCACAGGGTCNAATGCCAACTCCAATATTTTTTATAATAGGGTGAAGGGAGAACTGGAAACCAACCTGAAATCACTGGCCTTAAATTCAACACTCATTTTTCAGCCTTCATTATTATTAGGCGATCGAAATGAATTTCGGCTGGGTGAGAAAATCGGGATGGGTTTGGCTAAACTGACATCCTGGATGACACCCAGTTCTATTCGTGCAATTCATTGTAAAATGGTGGCAAAAACTATGCTTGTTGAGACCAATTCTAAAAGAACAGGATTCAATATTATTTCAAATAAAGAAATGCATAACATTGGATAAGGAGAATTCTATGATGAAAAAATCAATCTTTATTTATATGACAGGAATCATAATCCTGTCGTCGCAATCGTTGAAAGTGGATCCAATGATCTATGAAATTATTGATAATATAAGTGCAGGCCATTTAGAAGAATATGTTACCAAACTGGCCAATTTTGGGACACGCCATACACTGTCTGACACACTATCCAACACCCGAGGGATTGGTGCTGCCCGGCGGTGGATCAAAAAAGAATTTGAGAAAATATCCAAAGATTGCGGTGGATGTCTNGAAGTGAAAGAACAGTGGACCCTGGTCAAAGGCAATCCAAAATCCCGGATTAAAAAAGACACTTGGATTGTTAATATTTATGCGATAAAACGGGGCACGAAATATCCCAATCGATATGTGATTATGAGTGGTGATATTGATTCAAGGATTTCTGACCCGCTGGATGGGAAAGGCGATTCACCCGGTGCAAACGATAATGCCACTGGTATGGCGGGTGCACTTGAATTGGCGCGAGTTTTATCGAAGTATGATTTTCCAACATCCATCCTTTTGGCTGGGCTTTCAGGAGAGGAGCAGGGTTTGTATGGTGGAAAGTTTTTGGCGGAAAAAGCCAAGATAGAAGGCTGGAAAATTGCCGGCATTTTGAATAATGATATGATTGGTAATATCGAAGGGGTGGACGGTGTTATCGATAACCGCACATTTCGGATATTCTCTGAGCCCTATTCGATATTAGAGACCGAAAAACAATTAAAACAAAAGCGGTTTTATGGGGGTGAGAATGATGGCGAATCCCGTCAGCTGGCCCGCCATGTTTTTGCCAGCACAAAAACCTATTTGCCTGAAATGAATCCTCTCCTGATCTATCGGTTGGACCGTTTCGGTCGCGGAGGGCACCATCGTCCATTTAACGAAGTGGGATTCCCGGGCATTCGAATCATGGAAGCACACGAGAATTACAACCGCCAACATCAGGATATTCGAACAGAAAATGGAATAGATTATGGCGATGTGATTTCCGGTGTGAATTTTGAATATTGTGCCAAACTGACTGCTGTGAATGCTGCGGCACTTGCTACGTTGGCTCTGGCGCCGGCAAAACCAAAAAATGTGAAAATCGGCGGTATTGTAAAACCATCCACAATACTTTCTTGGGAAAANGTNGATGGCGCAGTCGCATATAAATTATACTGGCGGGATACAACTGCACCAAGGTGGGAGCATTTTAAGTGGGTGGAGAGTGATATAACGAAACACACCTTGAAAGGCATTGTTATTGATAATTTTCTATTTGGCGTTGCCGCTGTGGGAAAGGACGGTCATGAAAGTATGGTGGCCTATCCCGGTGGGTTGATTGGCAGATAGATTGTGAGTCGAATTATAAAATGGGCGATTGCTCTTATTTTTTGTTCTTTTGCCTTAGTTAACTTAAATGATCCCGATGGATTTATCTGGGTGCCCGTTTATGTGACTGTGGCTTTTTTACCTTTGGCATCTATTGAAAAAGTGTCGGTTAGATTATTAAAATTTTATAGTCTTTTTCTATTTATAGTAGGAGCGCTTGTGGCGCTTGGCCTTTTAAACAGTATAATGCCATGGCAGGCTGATGATCGTATGGGCAATATGTGGGAGCACCAGCGGGAAGGGTTCGGACTTATCCTGGGTGCAATCTGGCTCTGGTTTGGCAGAAAATTATAATCTCCATAAAAACAAAAAATTCTTAACCTAAATTCACCATCCATTTTTAACGAATAGAGAAAATTGTGAAACATTTAACTTTGATATCCACCTTATTATTGAGTGCCTGTATGCAAAATTCAACACCCCCTAACGCGACCAAAAAAGCCCATGAAATGACCATCCACGGAGATACGCGCGTTGATGACTATTATTGGATGCGGTTAACGGACGAACAGAAGTCTGCCAAAGAAAAAGACAGCCATACCCAGGAAGTGGTGGATTACATTGATGCAGAAAACGATTATACCGAAAGTCGGTTGAAACATACCAAAAAATTCCAGGATAAGCTTTTCGATGAAATTGTGGACAGAATCAAAAAGGATGATGAATCTGTCCCCTATTTGGATAATGGATACTTTTACTATACTCGCTATGAAAAGGGTAAAGAGTATGCCATCCATTGCCGGAAGAAAGAATCTTTAGACGGCGAAGAAGAAATCCTGTTGGATGAAAATGTCTTAGCCAAAGGTCATGATTATTTTGCTGTGGGTGGTTTGGATGTAAGNCCNGACAACCAATGGATGTCCTATGGTGTGGACCTGGTGAGCCGCCGGATTTATACCATTTATTTTAAGAATCTGGTGACGGGTGATGTGCTTAAACAAACCATTCCCAATTCAACCGGAAGTGTGGCCTGGGCCAACGATAACAAGACTGTTTTTTATACATCCAAGAATGAGGTGACCCTGCTTCCCGAAAAGATATGGCGCCATAAAGTGGGGACGGATTCTGCCAAAGATGAACTGGTTTACGAAGAAAAGAATGAATCCTTTTACAATGGGGTGTACCGCACCAAGTCGGGTGAATTTATCATCATCAGGAACAGCAGTACTCTTGTGAGTGATTACCATATTCTATCGGCAAATGAACCGGATGGTGATTTTAAAAAATTTACTGCGCGGGGTACAGAACACGAATACAGCATCGATCATTATCAGGATAAATTTTATATCATTACCAATTGGGAGGCCAAAAATAATCGCCTTATGGAGACATCTGAGAATGCCACGGATATGTCGAATTGGAAGGAAGTGATCGCCCATCGACATGATGTACACCTTTTAGGGATGGAAATATTTAAGGATCACCTGGTGCTGAATGAACGGAAGGACGGTCTTCGTGGATTGCGGGTAATCAACCAGAAAAATGGTCAGGATGAATATATTAATTTTGGTGAACAAACCTATACGGCAAGAATTTCTGTGAATGAGGAATTCAACACCAATATTTTGCGATATGGATATACATCCATGGTGACGCCCAGTTCCACATATGATTATAATATGGATACGGGTGAAAGAACCTTAATGAAACAGCAGGAAGTGGTGGGTGGCTATGATCAATCATTATATCGTTCGGAACGTCATTATGCCCTCGCGCGTGATGGTCAACCTGTGCCAATCTCTTTGGTTTATAAAAAAGACCTAAAAAATGATCCAACCTTTAATAATCAAGGTGCTCCAGATAATCCACAGAATTTATTACTTTATGCTTATGGTTCATATGGTTCAACAAGAGATCCTTATTTCAGTTCTACTCGATTAAGCTTATTAGATCGAGGTTTTATCTATGCTATTGCCCATGTTCGTGGAAGTCAGATCTATGGTCGCCAATCCTATGATGACGGAAAAATGCTTAATAAGAAAAATACCTTTACTGATTTTATTGATGCGGGTAAATATTTGGTTAAAGAAGGGTTAACTGATCCAAATCATCTCTTTGCAGAAGGGGGCAGTGCAGGCGGACTCTTGATCGGTGCCATAGTGAACATGGCTCCGGAATTATGGAAAGGCACCATTGCCGCCGTACCTTTCGTGGATGTGGTGACCACTATGCTGGATGCATCCATTCCATTGACCTCAAACGAATGGGACGAATGGGGGAATCCTGAGGAAAAGAAATACTATGATTATATGCTTTCCTATTCTCCTTACGACCAAGTTATAGATCAAGTGCATCCAAACATGTTGGTCACATCCGGATTTTTTGATTCCCAGGTGCAATACTGGGAACCTTTAAAATGGATGGCCAAATTGCGAGACAATTGGCAGGGGGAAAATGTCCTTTATCTTCATATGAATATGGATGCAGGTCACGGGGGTAAATCCGGACGATTCCGCCGTTACCGTGAAGTTGCTTTAGAATATGCCTTCTTATTTGATTTGGTCGGAATTAAAGAATAGGGTTTTTCAATTCTCCCCCTAAATCCCCCATTGCTTGCCCGCCTTTGGAGGGTANGCGGAGGGAATTTTAAAGGGGGTGGGGATTCGAATAATGTATAAAAACCGTTTAAAAAGCAAACCTCACCGATTTGGTTATTTCCAAATATGTGTGTAAGTTTCATCCGTTATGAGATTTAAAACAACCCTCATTGGATTCACATTGGTTTCCTCCCTTGCACTCCAGGGGTGTTATACCCAGTTAGCCATGTTTTATCCTGACCCGGAAGAAGAACTGGAAACCTATTCCCGTGCAGGAGTCCGGCCCAGCGTGGATATGTATGCCCAGGATTNNGGATCTGGGTCACCCTTAGCCTATTCAACNATGCAGAATCGATTTAGTCCTTTTAATGGGTACAATAATTATTATANCCCCTATCATTTTTATAATGACCCCTATTCTGGATATGGTGGCTATNGGTTTGGGTATAATAACNATGGGTATAGTTATAATCTGGGTGGGTATGATATGTTTGTTCCGTTTATTCCTGTGGCGGGNGAGAAAGATATTCGACAATTCACTAAAGATAGAAATCGGACCACTACCACCAACTTACAGGTGAATCGCACATCTAATACCAATGAAAACTCCAGGTCTTCATCCAGTAGGAATAGTGGTTCTTCTGGGAGTTATTCGTCTGGCAATAATAGTTCTTCAAGCAGTTCAAGTTCATCTTCTGGAAGTTCCAGTGGTGGTCGTCGTGCCACACGTCGTAATTAATTAGTACTGTATTTAGGGTGCTTTTATGAAAAGCATATCCCGTTTATTATTTTCGATATTTTTACTACTATCCATACTAACATCTCAATCCGCTTCTGAAGCAATTCGTCTATTAGAAAATGAAATGGGTTTTGGAGCGCGATCTCTTGGGATGGGCGGTGCAAATATTGCTTTGGGAGATGATCCGTCTGATATGTATTGGAACCCNGCAGGCCTGGCGGGGATTATAAACAAGACCTTTTACATTGAAACCAATAATCTTAATTATAATAATAATACAACATATTTAGACCAGACCACAAATAATGCGCTCAAGAAATTTAATCAATTTAATGGTTTTGGGATTGCCTATCCAATTCCAACAGTGAAGGGGAGTATGGTCGTTGCCGTTGGGTATAACCGCATTCTCAATTATGATGCATTGATGTCATTTTCCGGTTTCAGTCTTCAGGATAACACTCTGGATTTTCCCATCANTATTGATGGGGTAGAAAAAAACTATCAATTTTCAAAAAAGGTNCANCGGAGTGAACAAGTGATAAGTAACGGAGGCATGGAACAACTAACATTTTCTTTCGGAATTGCTTTGTCACCCACCATTTCTGGAGGTATTTCCTTCTCTCGGTTAACGGGCAAGGAAGAGTATGAATTCAAATTTTCTCAGGAAGATCTTCAAAATACTTATAGTCAGTTCCCGGCAGATTTTAATNAATATAATCTGAAACAATCTTTAATCACTAAAACAAGTGGGTGGAATATCCGCGGCGGATTAAGATCATCTTTGAACGAATGGCTGCGTTTTGGGATTGCCCTGTCACTGCCTTATACGATTAATGTGAAAGAGCAGCATGGTACCGATGAAAAACTTACATTTGATAATGGGGATAAAAGCGATGCAACCGTAACCGGATATTATGATTATAAAGTTCATGCACCCCTGATTGGAGATGTGGGAATGGCATTAATATCCGAGAATTTGGCCATATCAGCCAGTTTACGTTTTAAGGATTGGGGTGCAACAGAATTCAATCTGGATAATCTATCCCGAAACTCAGATGATTATGCATTATTAGAAGAAGAAAATTCTGTATTAACATTTCAATATCGTCCCGTCATGCAGTTGCGGGTTGGCGTTGAATATCTAAAAGAATTTAATGACAGTTTCGGCATCACATTCCGCGCAGGTGGAGGTCTAATTCCGTCACCTGATGGGGACAGTAAAGAAGATAAAAGTTATACCACTATAGGATTGGGAATACCAATAAGAAATGCCATAATCCTGGATGCAGCTTATATCTTTTCCCAATGGGAAAAGAAATCCAGGGACTGGTATACACCGGCGGGTGCCACAGAAGAAGTACAGTCTGATAGATTGCTGGTGAATTTTTCGTATTTATTTTAATTATTAAGATTCATTGAATTCTATTTGGAATTCGGTGAGTCACTCGACTAATTTTCCGGGCCTTTTTTGAATTCTAAAGAGGTGTTAATATATTTAACAACATGTTTGTTAGGGGGCTCGGTAGCTCAGTCGGTAGAGCAGAGGACTGAAAATCCTTGTGTCGGCAGTTCGATTCTGTCCCGAGCCACAATTAATTTTTAGGTAATCCATCGTTGATTAGACAAGTCTCAGCGGATTTTCGAATCGCATTGCGATTATTATCCTCTACCAACTAAGTAGCATATATGTAGCACTGGAACCACTACTTTTATAAATTATTAGTACAGATTAAAGAATAATCACTAACAATAAAGGCGTTATTTAAAGCTACTGAAAGGTATTATGCACCGCTAATGGCTACTGAAATTGAGGAGTTCGTATTATGTTATAGAGGAGATTGTGTATGCTTATAATCTGATATATTTAGCGTATTTGCCATATTAATGAAGTATACAATACATTAGATTAATTTTTTATTAAAATACT
>PAXB01000037.1 GCA_002715035.1 Fidelibacterota bacterium | reverse complement strand
AGGTCAACTCAGAAAATTCTTGACCTTGCCAATGCTACGATCAGCCATAATCCAGATCGTACACCCAAAAATCTAAAATGCCTCCCCAATGCTAAGACAGGACCGAAACCACAATGGATTCAGATGAATAAAAAGGAAACATTAGAAGCTTTGCCGGATTTAGTGCATTCTTTAATCAACAATGGAAAAGCACTTTATGGTGATATCGCCGTCATTTGCCGTGGGTGGGCAAATGTTAGAAATATGGCCGATGCCTTGCAAAAATCCGCCATTCCTGTTGATATACATATAGAGAAATTTTTTGATGTGCCCATCGTAAAAAATGTCCTTGCCTGGGGACACTTACTATCTAAAGATGATTATGCCCAAATTGCATTATACCGGATACTGAGAGAACATTTGGGAGAAACATGGGCAAATTCATTTTTTCAATCCATGGAAAAAACCACTATTGAAGAAAAGCTCGATCAACTGAAGTCACAAGCTAAAGAATCAAAAGAGATCACTTTCGTTATGCAATCATTCGAAACACTTCAGAAATCATTAGGAAAAAAGTTAAAGGCAGACGAAATGGTTTGGGAAATATTGACTGCTTTGAAAAAAACTCATTTAATGACTTCAATGCGGATGGCGTATAGATATTCCCAAAGGCTTAACCTTGCTAATGCAGGTGAAATTTTAAATCTTGCTGAACAATTTGTCAATAAAGACCCCAATGCATCCTTCAGCAATTGGCTCGATTTTATGGAAGTCATGGCTTTGGCTTCGAACCAGAACGCTGCTCAGCCGGAACTCGAAAAGGAGAATCTCGCTGTGCAAGTAATGACCATCCACCAGAGCAAAGGACTCCAGTTCCCCGTTGTGATAATGCCTTTTCTCTACAGTGGAAGTTTTCCCTCAAGTCTGAAGAAACATCCAACCATTAACCGATTACCGACCTCCTGGATGGCTTGGGAGCAGAATGCAGATACCCCATTTCGAATCCTCCACGAACGGGAAGAACGGCGTGTATTTTATGTGGGTATCACCCGCGCAAAAACATATTTATATTTATACGGACCTACGAAAAGACAATCTCTTTTTACAAAAGAATTAGAAAACCTGAAACCACAGCCCATGGAGATTAAGACCATGAATGAACATGAAGAAAAAACAGTTTCACTTAGTGAAAGACGCCAAAGACTTTTAGCAGATTTGAACCGGGAAATCGCTGCCAACCAATTGGAAAACGCGCGAATAATCTTGGAAGAAATGGAACGAGGTGATATCCCCAAAGATTTAACCGATTCAGATCAACCGAAAGAGGTCTCTGGTATACTTCATCTGTCCTCTACCAAAATTGATACCTACAATTCCTGTCCGTTGAAATACAGGCTAAAATACATTGATAAAATCCCTGAAAGAAAAACGCGTGCTACTGGAGAGTTTGGTTCTATTATGCACAGCATATTGGAAGAATTTCACGGACTTGAAGTGGCAGACCAAACAGAGAAAATGTTATTTGATCTTCTGGAAAAACACTGGCGTGAGGATTCTTTCGAATACCGCCAGCGTGGGGAAGAATTTCGCAAGCAGGGCGAAGAATTATTATCCGACTATTTCCGGTTTATACAGAAAAATCCGCCTACTGTTTTGGGACGGGAAAAACCCTTTTCCTATACCATGAATAATATTAACGTAAAAATTTCAGGGAAGATTGATCGTATTGATCAAGACGGTGATTTGCTCGGTATTGTAGATTATAAAACAAGTAAAAAGAAGGATAAATCTGAAAATAATTTGCAAATGGCATTGTATTCGGAAGCCATTTTACGTGATGCCGTCCCCGGGATCAATGGTAATCCGGGAAATGCAAGTTTACACTTTTTACGGTATGGGGATGATCCCTTGTCATCACACCATTTCTCTGAAGATGATTTAGAAATAAGTCGGGAAAAAATTCGTGAAGTTTCAAATGGCATTCGAGCAGGATCCTTTGAAACAAAAAAGAGTGATTATAATTGCCAGTACTGCGACTATAAAGATTTCATCTGCCCGGCTTGGGAAGATTGATTTTTTTTCTGTTACAAATAACGAATGGAATCTAAATTGGTGGACTTTGATTACATAATGAAGAGGTAAATTGTGAAAAAATATATCCTTTTTCTAATATTGATCGGATTTGGTTTCGCTGAATCAATCGCTGATAAAACAAAATCCATGGATAAAATGGATGGATATTTAAATCTATATTGGGAAAATAAAACGGGAAAACTATGGCTGGAAATTTCCGATTTTAACCAAGAATTCCTCTATGTGAATTCTCTCATGGCAGGGATGGGTTCCAATGATGTGGGCCTGGACCGGGGTCAGTTGGGCAATGGAAGAATTGTATATTTTCATCGAGTCGGCCCGAAAGTGTTAATGATTCAGCCCAATTATTATTACCGGGCTGTGACTGATGATCCCCGTGAAAAAAAGTCGGTTGAGGATGGGTTTGCAAAATCTACCCTTTGGGGGTTTACAGTAGAAGCAGAAGAGGACAACCGTGTTTTAGTTGATGCCACAGACTTTTTTCTGAATGATGTCCATGGTATTGTTTCTCGATTAAAAAATCAAAAAATGGGGAATTACAAGGTGGATAAAAGTCGCTCAGCCATTCACCTCCCGGCTACCATGAATTTTCCGAACAATACGGAAGTGGAAGCTCTCATGACCTACACAGGGTCGAATCCGGGAAAATATGTTAGACAAACCACACCGACGTCCATCGCCATAACGATGAGGCTCCATCATTCATTTGTTGAACTTCCAGATGACAATTATACGCCAAGAAATCATGATCCTCGAGCGGGATATTACCCCATGTCCTTTCAGGATTATGCTGCACCATTGGACGAATCCATTTACAAACGGGTGATAACGCGTCATCGGTTACACAAGAAAAATCCCAATGCCAGAATGAGTGAAGCGGTTGAACCCATTATTTATTATATAGATCCCGGCGTCCCGGAACCGGTGAAATCAGCCATGCTGGAAAGCGGTGGTTGGTGGAATCAAGCCTTTGAAGCGGCAGGATATAAAAATGCTTTCCAGATGAAAGTACTGCCGAAAGATGCGCACCCCATGGACGTCCGATACAACATGGTTCACTGGGTCCATCGTGCCACTCGAGGATGGTCCTATGGCAGTTCCGTTGACGATCCGCGTACAGGAGAAATTTTGAAGGGAAACGTATCTCTTGGTTCACTCAGATTGCGCCAGGATTACCTCATTGCCACCGGATTATTGGCGCCTTATGATAATGGCACTGCAGTCCCCGATTATATGCGTGAATTAGCTTTGGCAAGAGTCCGCCAACTCGTGGCACATGAAATTGGCCATACCATTGGATTGGCTCATAACTTTATCTCCAGTACGGTTGATCGTGCGTCCGTAATGGATTACCCTCACCCAAAAGTCACTGTTAATCAAAAGGGGCAAATCGAATGGCAGGATGCCTATAGTGTGGGCATCGGGGAGTGGGATAAAATATCTGTCGCCTACGGCTATCAGGATTTCCCAAAAGAAACCAACGAAAAGGAAGCCTTAGAAGAAATCATTCAAGATGGTATCCGTCGCAGTTACACATTTATTACAGATCAGGATGCAAGGCCACTCGGTTCTGCCCATCCCACTGCTCACCTTTGGGATAATGGAAAAGATCCGGTATCCGAGTTACAAAATTTAATGGCAGTCCGTAAAGTAGCGCTGGATAATTTTGGTGAGAATAATATTAGAATGGGTCAACCCTATAGTGATATAGAGGATGTACTGGTTCCTATCTATTTTCTCCATCGGTTTCAAATTGAAGGTGCAGCCAAAGTGGTGGGTGGATTGAATTTCACTTATGCCCTCCGAGGTGACGGCCAAATGGTAACAGAATTCCTCGATCCAAAATTCCAAATGGAAGCCTTGGATGGGCTCATCGGTACACTCCAACCGGATGCATTAACTTTAAGAGAGGAACTTCTTGAACTTATTCCACCCCGTGCTTCTGGACGAGGCCGAACCCGTGAATCTTTTAATTCCAGAACCAGTGTTACATTTGATGGCATCAGCCTTGCGGAAACTGCCGCCAACCTGACTTGTCGAATGATCTTTCATCCTGCCCGGGCAACACGTTTGGTTGAATACGGCGCTCGAAATACCAAACAACCTGGATTGGAAAAAGTTTTAAATGAAATAATTAAAGAAACAATATTACAATCGGCCCCTGCCGGCCTTGGGGGTGAAATAAAACGGAATGTTGATTTTGTCATCCTCGATCATCTCATGAGTTTGACTATAAATAAAAATGCATCCCCCGCTGCCCAATCGATCGCCATGGCGCAAGTGAATTCATTATCACTTAAATTGTTCCGTAACCGTGGAAGATCATCCCGAGATAAAGCCCATTTTAGTATGCTACAACATCGCATCAAAACCTTCCTGGATGAACCGGAAGAATTTGAACCCATAAAAGTACCAAAAGCACCGCCAGGATCGCCAATCGGGACCGAATTCGGATGTACATTTGAAAATCCATTCAACAATAATTTTAAATAAAAGGAAGCTAAAATGAAACGCAATATCCTATTTATCCTAGTACTGATATCAGCCATCCTTTCTGCCGATGGACTGGATATGAAAAAATTTAAAGGAATGAAAGCTCGGAGCATTGGTCCCGGTGGTATGAGTGGTCGAGTAACAGCCATTGATGTTGTCCTTTCCGATACGGATGTCATTTATGTCGGTACCGCCTCTGGCGGCCTTTGGAAATCCGAAAGCGGCGGCATCAAATGGGAACCCATTTTTGATGATCAAAAAGCCGCTTCCATTGGGGACGTAACCGTTGATCCCACCAATCCAGACGTGATCTGGGTGGGAACGGGCGAAGGCAACCCGCGGAACAGTCAATCGGCTGGTTTTGGTGTGTATAAAAGTATTGATGGCGGTAAATCTTGGGATTTCAAAGGGTTGGGTGAAACGCGGAATATTCACCGAGTTTTGATCAATCCCCATAATCCTGATGAAGTATATGTGGGTGCTCAAGGACCGGCATGGGGAGAAACGGAACATAGAGGTGTTTACAAAACTACCAATGGTGGAGATTCTTGGGAAAAAATTCTCTATATTGATAAAAAAACCGGGATTGGTGAATTGGTCCTGGATCCTCGTAACCCAGACAAACTGATTGCCAATATGTGGCAGTTCCGACGGTGGCCATGGTTCTTTAAATCTGGTGGTCCAAGTTCAGGGATGCACATCACATTTGATGGGGGTAAAACATGGAAAAAACGAACGGATAAAGATGGCCTTCCCAAAGGTGATTTGGGCCGCATGGGTATTGCCATTGCACCCAGCAATCCGAAATTGATTTATGCCCTGATTGAATCCAAAAAAAATGCACTATATAAATCAGAGGATGGCGGTTTTAAGTGGGAAAAAGTATCCGATAAAAATATTGGCGGCCGCCCTTTTTACTATGCAGAAATCTATGTAGATCCGGTGAATGAAAATAGAATCTATAATCTCCATACCTATGTGACTGTTTCCAATGATGGGGGCAAAACGTTTGGTTCCCTCATGACGGCTTACGGAGCAAATGGGGTTCATCCGGATCACCATGCATTCTGGGGCCATCCCACCAATCCCAATTTCATTATTGAAGGGAATGACGGCGGATTAAATTTTTCAATGGATCGGGGTAAAACATGGCGGTTTGTGGAAAACCTCCCTTTGGCCCAGTTCTACCATATTAATTATGACATGGATTGGCCTTACAACGTATATGGCGGTATGCAGGATAACGGTTCATGGCGCGGCCCGGCTTATATCTGGCGCTCTGGCGGTATCCGAAATTCATATTGGGATGAGTTGGCGTTTGGCGATGGATTTGATGTAGTTCCTCACCCCGGGAATTCCCGTTTTGGTTATGCCATGAGTCAACAGGGAAATGTGAGCAGATACGACTTGGTTACAGGACATCAACAAATGATTCGTCCCGTACACCCCAATGGAGAATATCTCCGTTTTAATTGGAATGCGGCCATTGCTCAGGATCCATTTGATGAAAATGCCATTTTTTTTGGCAGTCAATATGTTCATTACAGTACAGATCGCGGAAACAATTGGGATATTATTTCTCCGGACCTCACCACCAATGATCCGGAAAAGCAAAAACAGCACGAAAGTGGCGGATTAACTTTTGATGCTACCGGTGCAGAAAATTATACCACCATTCTTGCCATTGAACCGAGTTCATTGGATCGCAACGTAATCTGGGTGGGTACGGATGATGGTAATGTGCAACTCACTACTGATCGCGGAAAAACTTGGAAAAATGTCGCAAAGAAAATCCATGGTGCACCTGTGGGCAGTTGGGTAACACAAATTAATGCATCCAAATATGATCCAGCTGAGGCTGTAATAGTCATAAACAATTACCGCCGTAATGATTGGAAACCCTATGTTTTCAAAACAAATAATTATGGGAATTCATGGAAGTCCATTGCAAATGAAGAAGACGTATGGGGTCACGCATTGAGTTTTGTTCAAGACCCCATTGAGCCAAACCTCCAATTCTTAGGAACAGAGTATGGTCTTTACGTCACCCTGGATAATGCCAAAATCTGGACAAAATGGACCAGTGGCTATCCCACAGTTTCTACCATGGATTTAAAAATTCACCCAAGAGAACATGACCTTGTAATTGGCACATTCGGACGGGCAGCCTACATCCTGGATGATATTCGCCCGTTGCGGGAAATGGCATCTACTAAAAAAGATTTGATGAAAAAACGGCTCCATTTTTTCGAACCGCCTACTGCAGTTATGGCAATTAATCGCCAAGCGTCGGGTACACGATTTGAAGCCAACGCTATATTTGCAGGGGAAAACCGTGGTCGTGGCGCCATGCTGACTCTTGTATTTAATCCCGATAAGAAAAAGAAAGAGAAACCAAAAAAAGATAAAGGGGATAAAAAAGAGAAACCAGGGAGCAAAAAAGAAAAGATAACCATGGAAGTTCTTGATGAAGACGGAAATGTAATACGGACGGTGAAACACAATGTGGAGGCGGGCATAAACCGCGTTTATTGGGGATTACAGCGCAAAGGTGTTCGATCTCCCAATGCACCTAAACCAACCAAGCCAGATGCGAAAGAACCGGGTGGTCCTCCTGTTTTACCCGGTGAATACACCATTCGTTTATCCCATGGGAAGGATACAACCTCACAGGTCGTGAATGTTATTTTAGATCCGCGCGTGGGTATTAATACGCGTAATCTGGAACGACTCCAGCCCATCTATGAACGGCAAATGGAAATTACAGCGTCAGTTACAAAAGCCATGGATCGCATTCGGGAATCCAAAAAGATCGTTGAATCTGTGAATAAAATGCTGGATGTAAAAAAGAATAAATCCCATATGACACTCCAAAAAAATGGGAAATCCATGACGGACAGTTTAAAGGTTTTGGAAGAACTGATCGTGAACAAAAAAGGACTCCAGGGTATCGTGAGAAGTCCCAAAATACTCAGTGGCAAGATTCGCGCCCTCAACAGTTATTTATACAGTAACTTGACCGGACCTAATAAAAGTCACGATTACCTGCTTGATTATTCTGTAGCAGAAACGGAAAAAGTCCTCGACCAAGTCAATCAGTTCTAAAAAGAAGAATGGCCGAAATATCAGACCGCTGTTGAGAATGCAAATCTTTCCCTGTTTAAGGAATTTACACTAATCAAAATAGATTAGAGAAATCGAGAAAAGAATGATTGATAGAAGAAAATTCATCAAAACAATGTCAATGCTGGGCCTCAGTATACCAGCAATGGCAAAATCAATTTCCAATAAATCAGGAAATAGCTTCCCAGCTAAACAGAATCCAATTATTGTATGCAGCCGTGGTGAAAAATGGGGCAAAAAAGTTCTCAAGCCCGGTTGGTCAATTCTTAAGAAAAATGGATCCCTTTTAGATGCAGTTGAGCAATCGGCAAATATCACCGAATTAGATCCGGAAGATGGGTCTGTTGGGTTTGGGGGACTGCCAAATGAAAATGGTGTGGTGCAACTAGATGCTTCCATCATGTATGGACCGACCCATAACTGTGGATCCGTAGCGGCAATAGAAGGGATTAAAACACCCAGTTCAGTCGCTCGCCTGGTCATGGAACGAACCGATCATATCCATATTGTGGGAAAGGGAGCACAGGATTTTGCTCGAGCACATGGTTATAAAGTAGAAAATCTGCTAACGGAGCGGTCCAGAAAAAGTTGGCTGCGATGGAAAGAGAATTTATCGGATAAAGATGATTGGTTTCCCCCTGCTGATGGTAATTACAATTCAGANCGATCCACCGGAACCATCAATGTATTAGCCATAGACAGTGCAGGTGACATTGCGGGTATCACCACTACCAGTGGAATGGCATGGAAAATTCCCGGAAGAATTGGTGATTCTCCAATTATTGGTGCAGGGTTGTACCTGGATAATGAGGTTGGAGCNGCTGGAGCCACAGGTCGTGGAGAAGAAATTNTTCGTACCTGCGGATCCTTTTTTGTGGTTGAACAAATGCGTGCAGGTAAATCCCCCCAGGAAGCCTGTGAAGCCTTGTGCGAACGAATTATTTACATCAACGGTGGTAGAGACAAAGTCAATTTCAATGACAAAATTGTCGCTGTAAATAAAAATGGCGACGTTGGCTGTGCTTCAATATTAGGTGGAAAAGGACAAGAACCCAAACTGGCCTATTGGTCTAATAAAGGATTTAAAGTCTTAAAAGGGACTTACATCATCGAAAATTAATTTGCTGTCAAAGTCCATTCCAGGATACCGTTGAACTTGGTCCCCTGTATCACCGCTTTCTTTGGTTTTGTAGTAGATGAACCATCCACACGGGTTGAATTGCCCGTTACTGTATATTGATAAATCGTTCCGCCANTGGCATCTTCTAGGTGAACAATAGTAGTATCACTGCTTTTAAAATCAGTTACGATCAATGTAGATGCCACGGATTTCCCTTCCTGCAAATTGAAGGAAAGATCAATGGTTTCATCCAATGTATAATTATCTCCACGCACGCTAAACGAAAATGCAGAAGGCGTATTGATCACCACCGGAAGATTCTCCACCAATCCGTGATCGGGATCAGGCGGCCCCACACAGGAAGACAAGATATAAGATAAAAGGATAAAAGATAAAATTTTCTTCATTCGTTTAATTCCTTAGGTTCATCTCCCTGNCCCAACTGTAATTCTTCAATTTTATCCATGGGTTTTTCCAATGCTCGGCGACGTGTACCGGTTAATTCCTCATAATGAGATGAAACCGTCCCCAGCGTTTTTCCCAAACCATCAAGTTTATCAATGAATTTTTCCCATTGTTCCTTAAAAACGCCAACCAGTTTCTGCATTTCACCCGCTTTTTGCTCCATAGAGAAATTGGAGACGGATTGTCTAATCAATGACAATACAGCGTAAAGTGTAATGGGTGAACAGAGTAACACCTTCCGCGAAAGTGAAAAATCAATGAGGTCTCGGTCTTCTTGATTTAAAAAAGCATAAATACTTTCATTGGGAATGAACATGAGCACATAATCCACTGTACCTCCTTCGGGGTCGATATAGGTGCGTTTTTCAATGGCTTTTACATGGTTACGCACATCGGCTAAAAAGGCTTTTTTCTCCGCAGCCTGTTCATTCTCATTATCAGTACTTAAATAATTTTCGTAATGGGTCAGAGGAAATTTCACATCCATATTGATGCATTTTGAATCAGGCAATTTAAAAGTAAAATCAGGACGACCTTCCCCAGCTTGGGCCTGTTTCTCAAAATTGATACCTTCCACCAATCCCATGAAATTCAAAATGTCCTCCACCATCCGTTCGCCCCATTGACCACGTGCTTGAGAACTGGACAATACTCTTTGCAATTTCGTTGTTGTTTCGGCCAGATCACCAATCCCCTTTTGGGAGGATGCAACCTGCCCTTTCAGTTCATTGGTGGATTTATCAAGTCCCTCCAGCTTTTTCTTCATTTCAATTAAAGATTGATCGATCAATTCTTTTTTCTGATTCAATTGCCCATCAGAGGATTTTACCAATTCGCCAAACTTATTTTCTGCCAGTTTCAGAAAGGTCTCCAGGTTTTGATCTAAAGCCTGTTTGGATAGATCACCAAATTCTGCCTTCAACTGATCTCGGCTGGATTGAGCTGCATCAATCTCCTTTTGGCGAAGAAACCAAATTAATCCGCCCCCAATAGCGACACCGACTAAAAATAGAATAATGCCCGAAATAAATGTCATGCTGTTTCTATACTTCCTTTCAATCCTAAAACGTCCGCTTTTTCTTTTAAAGCATCAATCACGAATTGGATGTGTTCTGTCATGTCAACCTCAAGTTCTTCGATACTTTGAAAAATATCTTCTCGCAATACGGAGGCGGCGAATGACTTCTGTTTCAATTTCTTTTTTACCGATTTCGGTTTCACCTCAAAAATAGACTTAGATGGACGGACATAAGTAACGGCAAAAATGAAACCGGTCAATTCATCCACAGCAAAAAGGGCTTTCGCCATATCAGTATCTCTGGGAATTCCCGAATAGGTCGCATGTCCCATTATGGCCCGTGTGATAGATTCGGGATATCCTTTTTCTTTCAAGATTTCATTCCCGCGAAAGGGATGCTCTTCCATGGATGGATATTTCTCATAATCAAAATCGTGCATGAGCCCCGCCAAGCCCCATTCGTTGGGATCACCATCGTACTTCTCCGCCATCTTTCGCATGGCCTGTTCCACACCCAATGCGTGCCGTCTCAAACTATCTGTTTTGGTGTATTCGTGAAGCAGTTCAAGCGCTTTCTCTCTGGATGGACAACCGGCCATTAAATACCCAATAAATCTACAACCAGGCGAATCACCTCTCCAGTGGCCGTCCCTTTATTTTGGTAAGGCAGATCCTTATCTCCCCAAGCCGTGCCCGCTATATCAAAGTGGCACCAGGGAATATCTTCGCCTACAAATGCTTCCAGGAATGCGCCGCCGGCAATGGAGCCGGCCTGCATGGGGGCGCCTACATTTTTTACATCGGCTATCTTGGATTTCACCTGTTCCAAATATTCATCCCAAAGGGGGAATTCCCACACTTTTTCTGCAGTGGTTTTTGAAGATGATTTGATGGCATCCACCAGCGCTTCATCCGTGCCCATGATGCCCGTGGCTACATGACCCAAGGCCACCACAACGGCGCCGGTGAGGGTGGCAAAATCAATCATATATTCCGGATCATAATGTTTGGATGAATAAGATAATGCATCTGCTAAAATCAAGCGTCCTTCTGCATCGGTATTTAGCACTTCGATGGTTTTTCCATTATAGGCGGTAAGCACATCCCCAGGACGGTAGGCTTTATCGCCACTCATATTTTCTGTGGATGGTATGATGCCCACAACATTCATTTTGGGCTTCAATTCCGCTACCGCTTTCATGACCCCAAGAACGACACCGGAACCACACATGTCATATTTCATTTCATCCATCTTGGCCGCTGGTTTGATGGATATACCGCCGCTGTCAAATGTGAGTCCCTTCCCCACCAATACTTTCGGTTTTTGTTTTTTGGGACCGCCCATGTATTCCATAATGATGAATTTCGGTGGTACTTCCGTCCCCGAAGCAACACCGGCCAAAGCACCCATGCCCATTTTGGTGAATTTTTCCCGGTCAAATACGGTTACTTTCATGCCGCCGGATTTTCCGATTGCCTTCGCAATTTCCGCCAAATGGGTCGGCGTGGCCACATTCCCCGGACGGTTTTCAACATCCCTGGCAAGACACACACCATTGGCAATGATGCCCCCTTTTGCCACAGCTTGTTTATTCCCACCAACTATCGTGGCATCCTTCATTTCAAATGGATCTTTATCGGTGGTTTTAAATTCATTGAACTGGTAACTGCCCAGCNTAAGGCCTTCTGCCGCTGCCTGAGACATGTAATCATCTTTGGCATCTACGGGCACGAGGAAAGAAACTGAATTTATTTTATTCGCATTACAGGCTTTGGATACACCGCCGCCAGCTTTGCGCAAAGTTTCTGCATTGAGCTCCCCCCTATTGCCGAGACCAAAGATAAAAGCAATAGCACCCTTTTTACCCACNACTGTTTTGACTTCGCCCGATTTTCCTTTAATGAGATTGGCCGCAAGCATATTAGACAGTCCCCTTCCCATTTCTCGATTAACGCCTTGAAATTGTCGGGAGATTTTTAAATCATCATAGATACCCACCGCAACCGCATGGGACTTTATTTTCTGCCAATCGCCTGAACTGTGCTTTATTTTTGAAAGATGTGCCATCGTTATCCTCGAATTTCTAATGAATTACACTTTAAGTATCAATAAAATTAGCTTATCCATTCGCATTTTCAAATATGGAAACAATAAATACAAGAATAAATCTTCGGGAGTTTCAATTTGAATTAATTCAAGATCAAGCTTACCATCTGGCAGCCCACGTCCTGGGGTGGAGCGGGTGTGTTCGGTTTGTTCGTTCTAAACGCGCGGCATACGCNGAGGAGGTTCCATTAAAAGTAACCTCACTAGGACCAGCCATAAAAATGCATCGGATTCTTGCCGCCGTTAATGTATTTTTCATTATACCCGCGTAATTAATCACCGATCCATTTCGTTATATTTCCTTTTAGACTTTTACCTGTTTGACCCTCCCAAAACTTACCCGTATTTTCTCAGCAAATTATGATTCTAACACAGGAGATATCGAATTATGAAATTCAAAATAATAATAGGATTACTATCATGCATTTTATTTATGGGCGGTTGTACCGTGCCAACCCCTAAAACAATAACCGTGGAAAGCACCACCGTATCAACGGAACAAAACCCATTTTATACAGAAAGTTCGCTGTATATGAAATATCCTGAATTTGATAAAATCAAAAATAAACATTATACCCCAGCCTTTGAAAAAGGTATGGCGGATCACATGGCAGAAATGGAAACCATTGCTAATCATAATGTAAANCCCACCTTCAATAATACCATTATGGCCATGGAAACTTCTGGTGCCTTATTGGATCGCGTTTCTACAGTCTTCTTTTCTCTCACTTCTGCCAATACCAACGATGAAATGGAAAAAATTCGAAGTGAAATGGCCCCCAAGCTATCGGCCCATAGTGATCAAATTTTACTCAACGGAAAACTATTCCATCGGGTTAAAACTATATATGAACAGCGAGACCAATTGGGACTCGACGCAGAATCAAAACGGTTGGTTGAAAAGTATTATACTGATTTTATACGATCCGGTGCCAATTTATCTAGCGAAGAAAAAGAATCCCTTAAAAAGATTAATGGTGAAATGGCCGTTTTACAAACCACCTTTAGTCAGAATGTATTAAAAGAGGTTAATGCCTTAGCTGTTGTGGTNGATTCCAAAGATGAATTGGATGGCTTGTCTGATGCGGCNATCGAAGCNGCTGCGAATGAAGCCAAATCTCGTGAATTAGACGGTAAATATGTCNTCACCTTNCGAAATACCAGTGGTCAGCCACCTATGGCTTCTTTGACGAATCGTGCTTTGCGAGAACGCATTCATAAAACATCCCTTNCTCGCGGTAGCCGCGGCNGTGATTTTGACAATCGANANATCTTGGCAAACGTCATCAAACTCCGNGCGGAAANAGCCCAACTCATGGGATATGACAACCACGCCGCGTATTCCCTGGAAAATCAAACTGCCCAGACGCCGAAAGCCGTGAATGAACGGCTTAGCAGTCTTGCGCCAAAAGCAGTGGCCAACGCGAACAAGGAAGCAACGGACCTTCAAAAAATGATTGATGCNGAAGANGGCAGTTTTAAACTCGCCTCTTGGGATTGGGANTTCTATACAGAAAAAGTCAGAGCGGATCGCTATAATTTTGATGCATCCCAACTCAAACCCTATTTTGAGATGGATAACGTACTTCAAAATGGTGTCTTTTATNCAGCAACTCAATTATTCGGCATCACATTTAAGGAACGGTTTGANCTGCCAGTTTATCAAGAAGATATTCGTATTTTTGAAGTATTCNATGAAGACGGATCTGTACTGGCATTATTTATATTTGATGGATATGCCCGCTCGTCAAAAAGAGGTGGTGCGTGGATGAATGCCTATGTGGGTCAATCCAAACTAAAGGGAAATAAACCGGTCATCGCCAACCATNTGAATGTGGTAAAACCACCCAAAGGTGAACCCACACTCATGTCTTTTGATGAAGTGATTACCACGTTTCATGAATTTGGCCATGCCCTCCATGGCATGTTTTCTNATGTAAATTACCCCTATTTCGCCGGAACCTCTGTCCCAAGAGATTTTGTGGAATATCCTTCTCAAGTCAATGAAATGTGGGCCATTTGGCCGGAAGTGCTAAAGAACTATGCCGTTCACCATGAGACCGGCAAGCCTATGCCAAAAGAACTTTTAGACAAAGTATTGGCGACTCAAAAGTTTAATCAAGGATTTGCCACCACTGAATATTTATCTGCGTCTCTATTGGATCAAGCTTTGCATCAACTTTCCCCGGATCAGGTTCCCACTGGCGAAGAGATTATCACTTTTGAAGCAGATGCACTTAAAACAGCCGGTGTGGCCATGGACGTAATCCCACCCCGTTACCGCAGCACTTATTTCTCCCATATTATTGGTGGATATTCTGCCGGATATTATTCCTATATTTGGAGCGAAGTATTGGATGCAGATACAGTAGAATGGTTTAAAGAAAATGGCGGGCTTAAAAGAGAAAATGGTGATCATTTCCGGAAAACACTCCTTTCCCGTGGTGGTAGTAAAGATGCGTTAAAAATCTTTAAAGATTTTCGAGGCGCTGAACCGAATATTCAACCCTTATTGGATCGACGGGGATTGAACTAAAACCACTTCAATGATTTCAATTATAGGCATTCCCTTAGATGAGAATTCCTCTTTTCTAAGAGGGTCAGCCAAAGCGCCGCCTCTTATTTTGGATGCCTTTCGTTCGGATGCGTCCAATATGTATGCTGAGAATGGGTTTAATTGTGGTGATAGTGGCAAGGTCAAGAACCTTGGAAATTTGCAACTCACCGCCGGAAAAGCAGCCATGGATTCTATCCAAAAAGCGGTAAGCAAAGAATTAAATCGTAACCAAAAAGTCGTCTCTCTTGGTGGCGATCATTCTATCACCTTTCCNATCATTCAAGCATACAGTCAATCATACCCTGATCTTAACATTCTCCATATCGACGCCCATCCCGACCTTTACGATAACTTTGAAAATAACCCTTATTCCCACGCGTCCCCTTTTGCACGGATAATGGAAAAGGGTTTGGTGAATCGATTGGTCCAAGTGGGCATTCGCACATTAAATGATCATCAAAAAGAACAGGTAAATCGATTTGGGGTTGAAGTGATTGAAATGAAAGATTTTGATCCAACAGTTTCCTTTCAATTTGGTGGACCTGTTTATATTTCAATTGATATGGATGCACTTGACCCAGCATTCGCCCCCGGCGTCTCCCATCATGAACCGGGAGGACTTTCCACTAGAGAGGTCATTAATATAATTCATCAATTAAATGGAAATGTGGTGGGGGGAGATATTGTTGAATACAATCCCGATAGAGATATTAATGAAATGACCGCAATGGTAGGGTCAAAATTATTGAAGGAATTGATGGGGAAGATTCTAAAATAGATTTTACTCAAGAATCCAATTTTCCTTGAGTTAGCTTATACTAAAGTATCCACTCGATTAAATACTGTATAATCCACAGGGATGGCTTCACTGAATGCACGTCCATATCGTTTATTCACAATTCGGTCATCCATGACAATAAAGATACCTTCGTCATAAGCGGTACGAATCAACCGACCAAACCCTTGACGAAAACGGATCACCGATTCCGGTAGCGCATAATCCATAAACCGATTGCCCCCCTCTGTTTCAATCATATTCCCATACGCTTTCACCAATGGTTCCGTGGGCACATCAAAGGGCATTTTTACAATAATGAGTACTTCCAGTAAATCACCGGGGAGGTCTACCCCTTCCCAGAATGCATTAGTCCCCAGCAAAATGCCGTTGGGTGATTGGTGCATTCCTCGCACAAGCCCCATTCGAGACGCCTGTCGCTTTTGGGCATAAATAGGTAGATTTCTTCCATCCGGATGGCGCTGCAATACTTGATATGTATTTTCTAATTGGGCCCGGGACGTAAATAGGACCATCATCCGTTTATTATACCGCTTGTGGCAGGTCAATATCATTTGCGCCAATACGTCTGGTTTCTGTCCGTCTCCCCCGGAATACTGATAATAGGTGACTTGATCACTATAATGAAATGGGCTCTCAAAAACAGCGGTCTGTACATCGTCAAATTCTACTCCATTCAANCCGGTTCGCTGAAGGAAATAATCAAAGGAATCCCGTGTTCGAATNGTGGCACTTGTTAGAATACAATGGTCCAGTTCTTTGAATAAACCGCTGGCCAAATCGTTGGCCAAATCGATGGGGGCGGCCTGAACGGTGAGNATCAATCGGGTGCGACCNCCTATATTTCTGAAATTGCCTTCATACCAATACACATTATCGTTATCCTGATTACTTGTTAAGGCTTGAATGAGTAATAAGGAATCTGTCATTAAACCTTCACCGCGATCAAATAACTGATGGAGTTCTAGAAAGTCTTCTTTTGTTTCATCAATATCCAGCAATGCTTCCCGCAGTTTACGTACTTGATTCCGTACCGAGTGAAGCCCCCGATTCATTCGTTCCAAATCGGCAGATAATGGGCCGAATTCTTCGGTTAAATTGGCAATAATGAGCTTGGTAGAATACTTGGCATTGGGATCAAACTTATATAGGCTGTTTCCTGCCATTTGATCGAAAAAGTCTTTCACAGATTCTCGGCAGCTGTCAATCGTTCGGGCCAAGTCCCTTCTCATACCCTCAAACTGCGGATGGAGTCCTCCAATAGATTTCAGTTGATTATTCCACCGAACTGAATGTGAGTGATCCGGGTCAATCCGTTCCAGAAAATACTTGAGAGATCGCTGATCTAATACAGATGTAAACTGGCGATAAGCCGCCTGGGGAATATTGTGGGCTTCATCAATAATAACGGATTGATGNTCCGGTAAAAACCCCATCCCTTCTCCCGCATCCATTCGCGCTTTTCCTTCAGATAGTAGAAGCGCATGGTTCACCACAATCAAATTGGCTTGATAAACCAATTTTCGCAATGGACCAAAAAAGCACCCGCCGTGCCGAGAACAAATAGGGGACGTACAAAATCCCGGTTCGCTTTGAACCAACGCCATGAGTCGATATGTAAATCCATTGGTGAACCCCGGACATTCATCCATATCTCCCGTTTGGGTCCATTCCAGCCAAACCATGAGGGGAATCAGGTACATGGCTTCCTCCCCATTCAACATTTTATCCGCACCGCCAATGAGCCAATTTAATCGAGACTTACATAGATAATTACTCCGNCCTTTCATCACCACCGCCTGTACAGATGAATCGATGGCATGGGTTAGTCGNGGTAAATCCTTGTTAAACAATTGATCCTGTAGGTGTTTGGTGTAGCAGGAAACAATGACCGGGCCATCATCAGGATGGGTCAGGTTATACTTAATGGCAGGAAATAAATAGGCCATACTTTTACCCAATCCAGTCCCCGCCTCCGCGATGCCAATCCCNCCGGGACTGGTCAGAATGTCATCCACAAATTGACTGAAATAAGCTTGGTTTGGACGATCTTCGTATGCTTCGTAGGATTGATCTAAATCACCATCTGGACCAAAGACTTCCGTGCTATTTCGATTAGAAATGTCTTTTTTCCCTTCATGAATAAAGACGTTGATATTGGTCGGTTTCTGAATTTTGGATTCGGTAAGCCCATTTTTTAAATCACCCGTTTTGGTGAGTGCATTTGCCAAATTAATAAATAGCTCTTTGTTATGAACTTGAAAGGGTTTGAGTAAGGCTACTATTCTGGAAATAAGATCCAGACTATAACTTGATGCTTCTTCAATGAGCTCCACAAAAATTTGTCCACAATTTTCTGTGTCTGATTCCGCCCGATGAGCCCCTTCTGTGGACAAGCTAAAATAGTCCGAAACTGCACTCAAATTATGGGCCGGCTGAAAATATAGCATTCCCCGCGATAATGTGAGTGTATCGTAATATTTCCGATCAGGAAGTTTCTTGTCATGGCGGTCTGCCATGGCCTCTAAATAGGCAAGGTCAAATGGCGTATTGTGTGCCACAATAGGTATATCCTCCATAAACTGAAAGAATTCATCTATGATGCTGCTTTCAGATGGCGCATCTGCAACCATATTATTGGTAATACCCGTGATTTTCTCTATAAGCTCGGGAATGGGGATCCCTGGATTGACCAAGGTGGTATAACGATCAGCCGGTTCTCCATCTTTAAACAAAATGGCCGCCACTTCGATGACACGATCAACCTCCGGTTGGAGACCTGTAGTCTCAAAATCCAGAGCAATGAATGAATCTAATTGGAGTGTTTTTAAGAGGGTCGGACGGTCCATCAACAATGGGTCATTTTAATCACTGTGAACCGTGGGTAAATCTACTTTAAAAGATGGCTTCACCTCGCCATGACGAAAATAATGATAATGCCTTAACATCCAAAATAACAAAACAGTTAGTATAAGAAACCAGGGGAATCGTACGGCCAGAAACATAGCCGGAATAAAAACCACATACATGCGGCACCGTTGTAAATGTCTCACCGCCGCTGGAAAAATGAGAGCCACTATTGGAAATGGGCTATACACAGCCGCGATGGTTGAAATCATGGGGTCATCATGGATGACGCCAGCCACAACTGATAAACTGGTTAGTACAATTATAATAGCCAACATAGGTGCCATTTCACCTTTAGTGGGAGAATGATTCTTACCGTCATCTTTCACCTGAATCGGGATGCTATAAGTCATATGTCCAACCAAAAAGAAAATAAAATAAGGAAGGCCAAAAACCAATGTATCCGCATTAAATCCTTTTGGAATGGTGCCCAGTAAAAACAGTATAAACCCCATCAAAAACATCCATAATCCTGACTTTACTGAATCAATCTTTTGTGAAAAGATTGGAAACCGTTTATCCCAATAGGTAGCAAAAGCAAGAATTACTAACAATACATACGATAATGAGGACCAGTCCCAATAAAACCACCGGTCTTCTACATGGGCAGACACATTTGCACCGGCGAGGACCATTGCCCAAATCCCGAACCATCGTTCCGGTTTGAGTGAAGCAAAGCCATCCATCTTTTCTGCAATAGTGGCTAAACGACCATACCGCCCCGAGCCTGGGGGAAAATACTTCTCTGCCAGCATCCCTTTAGCCGATAAGAGCTTTGCCGAAAATTTCGGCATATACTTCATTGAAAATGATAAAGGCTACTACGGTTGCGCCAATGGTTAAAAGGGTGCGGATAAGCCAAGGCGGAATATTAAAATTATCCATCCCNTTTTTGAGCTCATCTATAAAATTAGGGATGCCCCATTTTTTAAGAATAAAAATAGCCGTAAACATTCCACCAATAGGCAGCATGTATTTAGAAGAAAGACCATCCATAAAATCAAAAAAGGACATACCCATGAATTCCGTAATGTTGATGCCTCCACCTAAGGAAAAAGAACAAAATGCACCCACAACGGTAATGACAGCACCAAACTGTATCGTGGCTTTTTTTCTGCTCCAGCCTTTTTGATCTATAAAATATGCAGTCACCACTTCAAGTATTGATATTGCTGATGTCAATGCTGCCATGAAAAGGAGGATAAAAAACATTGTGCCCCAAATAGCGCCACCGGCCATTTGAGCAAATACGGTCGGCAAAACAACGAAAATAAGTCCGGGGCCTTCTGCGGGATTTGCGCCCAATGCAAANACTGTTGTAAANATNGCNACCCCNGCNAGCATGGCGATGGCNGTATCNAANAANATNACCCAAAGGGCNGANNTNANNAAATTTTGTTTTTTATCNAGATAACTACCGTANGTAATCATGGTNCCCATCCCNAGGCTCACNGTAAAAAATGAATGACCAAGNGCCAACACAATNGCTGATGCAGTTAANTCTTCNAANCGNGGATTAAANANNAATGAAANNCCNTCCATNCCACCNGNGAGTGTCATNCCNCGNACNGCCAGAACATACCTAATAGAATCACAATGAGGGGCATCAATACTTTGGACCATTTTTCAATCCCGCCTTTCACGCCTTTAACAATGACCCCAATGCACAAAGTCATAAATAAAACCTGGTAAATTACGGGACTCCACGCACTGGTGATAAATCCATTAAACATGGTTCCCGCTGCTTCAGGATTACCCGCCAACGCGTCAAAACCGCCAGAAAATGAATCAATGATATATTTTAATATCCACCCACCCACAACGCCGTAAAAAGAGAGAATCACAAAAGCTGATGCTACGCCAAGATATCCCACCCATTTCCAATTGGTGCCCGGAGCCAGTTTTTCAAAGGCGCCCACTGGACTTAATTGTGTTTTACGCCCAATAACAAATTCAGCAATTACAATTGATAATCCCACAATGAGGATACATGCCAAGTAAACTAACGTAAAAGCTCCCCCACCATTTTGGCCAGCTATTGAGGGATATTTCCAAATATTTCCAATACCAACTGCCGAGCCCGATGCCGCCAGGATAAATCCTAACTTTGATCCCCATTGTTCACGATTTTGACTCATTATTTTTCTTCCTCTTTTTGAGTGGGTTTCTCTAAATCTTCGTTCATAATGTCATTGAATGGATGCAAATGTGCTTCAACTATGGCATCGAGAAGGCCGTAAATATAGACAAATCCTATCCACCATCCATATTTGTTTCTCTGCTTTAAATATGTTGCTTTTTGAGTGACATCATTCCCATCATAATTTTTGTATTTATTGGCAAAATCAATATATAATAATCCAGATGCAAATGCCGCACCAATCAGTAAACCACCCTTGATCGGCTGGCCGTTATAAAATTGTCCACCACCGGGAAACAACAATGCCCTTTTCACAGCCTGGCCAGGTGTTTTTGCTGAAAGACTATCCGCTTCTTGAGCCACAACAGTCATTGTAAATAATAGGAGCGTAAGTGCCTTTTGGATCATTCAGATTTTACAATGCAGCAATGCATTCTATTTCTACATCCGTACCCGCAGGTAGACCGGATACAGCCACCAAAGATCTGGCCGGTGCATCATCTTCATTCAAGTATTCATTAAAGACTGCATTCACGGCTCCATAGTGGGCCATATCCGTCAAAAACACAGTGAATTTGGCTACCTTGGATAAATCTGTTCCTGCCCGTTCCAAAATGGCTGATAAATTTTTAAACACTTGCACAACGCGATCCTTGAAATCACCCTCAATCAACTTATTTGTATCCGGATCGATGGCAATCTGCCCCGCCGTAAATACAAATCCATTGGCGATAACCGCCTGATTGTAAGATCCAATTGGGTTGGGTGCATGTGCATCCGTAATGACGTGTCGTTCCATTTTTGTCTCCTAATCGTTAAAATCCATACAAAATAGACCAATGTTCGGGTCAAATTCTCTTTTACCATCTGTATCTATTNTTCGCAAAATGAATTCACCAACGGCACCCACTTTTGCTTCGAATAAATGACCGCCTTTCACACCCAAATCATGATCTGAGATGGTAATGTGNGCATGAATAAAGGGTTCNCCATCCTTCAGCAAAATATTGCCTTGATAAGATGTGAGTTCCCAAANATCNTCAAACGTTTCTATTATATATTTTTTATTCGCTAAATCATAGGCACCCAATTCAATATCCTTGATGGCGCCGATGCCCGACAGTTGACCATTTACAATATTACGGTCCTGACAAAATTGAGTGAGGGTTGCCATAATTTCTTCATCCTGTTCCACGTAAATAATGTAGGTGTCTCCGTCTTGTTTATACTGCATAACCCCTCTTAATTTTGAATTGTTTTTTTAATAATATCGAAACTTTTATCCAGAGCGGTTTTTAATGCTTTTGCGTCTTGNCCTCCGGCCGTTGCGATATGGGGTTTCCCGCCNCCNCCNCCACCCATTTCAGCACCTATTTCTTTTGCCAAAACGCCAGCCTTCACACCATCTTTGACCAAATCCGGACTCACCACAATAACCACCATGGGATTTTCACTATCCGCACCCAACACACCGATACCACTTTTCAATGAGCTTAATAGAGCATCACCAAAGCTTTTTAAATCATCCATAGATGATGCATCGGTCATTTCTATTACAATTTTGTAATCTCCCACAACCTTCGCTTTTTCAACCAAAGACTTGGCATTGAAAGTTCCGCCCGATTTCTTTTGTCTTTTTAATTCTTTTTCTAATGCTTTCTTTTGGAGCAGCAATTGATCCACCCGTTCAGCCACATCATCTAAGCCACAATTCAATGTGGATTGAACGGCACGTATTGTCTCAGCTTGGTTTTGCATAAATGCAACTGCTTTGAGGCCTGTGACCGCCACGATTCTTCGGACGCCGGAGGCGAGTGAAGATTCTTCTGTTATTTTAAATAAGCCAATATCACCGGTTCGATTTACATGGGTGCCGCCACAAAGTTCTTTTGAGAAATCACCCACAGTTACCACCCGGACTTCATCACCATATTTTTCGCCAAACATGGCGGTAGCGCCCTCTTTTTTAGCTTCATCAAATGCTTTAACTGAAATATTTAACTCTTTATTTATCTGTATTTCATTATTTACAATATTCTCAATTTCTCGGATGTGATCAGCGGTCAATTTTTCGAAATGCGTTAAGTCAAACCGAAGATAGTCGGGATGAACCAGCGAACCAGCCTGGTGTACGTGATCGCCTAAGACCATTTTCAATGCCCGATGCATTAGGTGTGTTGCTGTGTGATTTTTTCGAATATTCTGGCGGCGAGCATGGTGAACATCACATTCAACTTTTCCATTGGATTCTTTATCTATACTCCCTGTACAGATATGAATAAACGAATCTCCGTCTTTGGCTACATCTAATACCTCAAGAGACACGCCTTTCCCCTGAATGGTACCTGTATCACCGATCTGTCCACCGGACTCTGCATAAAAAGGCGTTTTGTCCATTACNACNATTATCTGATCANCTTGACAAGCATANCGTCGAATTGTGGATGGAGTCGACAANGTTTCGTATCCTTTAAAGTCTGANTCGCTACCTTTAGANATTTCAATCCACTTTAACTCACTGGATTCNGCGGTGAATTTACCNGCTGCTTTNGCNCGTTTTTTCTGCTGTGCCATTTCATCGTTAAAACCATTTTCATCCACATCAAGCCCCTTTTCNNTCGCCATGAGTTGGGTTAAGTCTAATGGAAAACCGTAGGTATCATATAATTTGAATGCTTCTGCCCCNGAAATNGTTTTCCCNGAACTNTTTTTCAACACTTTTTCAAAATGGTTAATTCCCCGATCAAGNGTATCGTTGAAGGATGATTCTTCNNCCTTAATCACTTTTTCAATATGAGATTGCTTATCCANGATTTCAGGAAAGATTTCTCCCATAACGCCACCAAGNGTNCCGACTAAATTATAAATAAATGGTTCATGTTGATCCAGCATTCTACCAAAACGGGCAGCACGGCGTAAAATCCGCCGTAATACGTACNCTCTCCCNTCATTCCCGGGCAACCCTCCATCNGCAATAGAAAAGCTCAACATNCGGATATGATCCGCAATCACTTGNAATGGTACGGGATTATCCNTAAACGATTGNCCNGTTAATTTTTCCGTCNCNTGAATAATNGGTGTAAATAAATCTGTNGCATAATTGTTNTTTTTATTCTGCAGCACTGAAACGATACGCTCAAAACCGGCGCCNGTATCCACATGCTTCGCNGGAAGNTCCTCCAGACTTCCATCCTTTAGCCGATTATTTTGAATAAAAACCAGATTCCATAATTCCCAATATTGATCCGAAACATTCACGCCATCCGCAGTTTGCGTCGATGGATCATCCCCAATATAATAGTGAATTTCCGAACAAGGGCCNCAGGGGCCCGTTTCTCCCATTTCCCAAAAATTATCCTTTTTACCGCATTTTAATACACGAGCAGGATCAATGCCTGTAACTTTAGGCCAAAGATCAAACGCTTCATCATCTTCATGATACACGGTGGCCCACATTCTGTTTTTATCCAAACCCCACACATCTGTAAACAATTCCCAGGCCCATTGAATGGCTTCCGCTTTGTAATAATCACCGAAAGACCAGTTCCCAAGCATTTCAAAAAAGGTATGGTGGAAATTATCCACACCCACTTCTTCTAAATCGTTATGCTTTCCACTGACGCGAATACATTTTTGGCTATTCACTGCTCGAGGGTGGTCCGGTGCTTTCTGACCAAGAAAGATTGGTTTGAATTGATTCATCCCTGCATTCGTGAATAACAAGGTTGGGTCATCCAGAGGCACGACGGGNGAGCTACGGATAAAGCGATGATCTTTGTCCGTAAAAAAGTTNATAAATGTGTTTCGTATGTCTTGGCTTTTCATAGGCCTCAAAATGAAAAAGAAGTTTCTATGGATCGAATATCAATTGTTTCGTTATCTCCGCTGATTTTCCCATCACCATTCATATCACGGAAAGATCGACGAAATGTGTAATTCAGCACCAATCCCTGCCCCAGTGCAATGCCCAGTTGATAGCCTAAGATCGTGCTTTCTGTATAATCGAATTTAAATGGATTCGGCACATTTCTCTGCTGATAAAATGCCCGGGCTTGCTGAATTTTGCTAACGGCCTTTTTTAGGCGAATGGATGCTAAAAATGTCTGATTTTTGTCATCAATAAAATCCCCCTCTGNAGTGGACCATATTTCTCCCAGCATATCATGAAAGGATGCACTGGCTTCAAGCATGGGCCCCACATTCAGAACCATCCGTGCGAAATATCCTTTTTGTTTCCCAAACCGCCCCAACCCCGACTCTTTTGTTTTTAATAAAATTTGATTATCCCCTCCGGATGAAAAACGGATTCGCTCAATTTCGTAGAGACGGTTCCAATAATTAAATTCAAACCGACCTTTGGGCATCATGCGATATTCAAAATAAAACCGGGCAGGGCCAAATCGCGACGAGACGCCGAATGGAACNAATCCCGTACCGAGAGATAATGATTCACCGGTCCCGGGATGGACTGTCTCNCCNATCATCTGGGCCATTTGGGCATAGAGAGANATAGAAAAATTATCNTGNNTNACCAAAGGATANCCAATATCCAANGNAAATGCCATTATATTATCCGAATCCTCACTCAAATTNATTGGATTCCCTTTGCGAAAAATATCCTGATCCAAAATGACAGGCTCTCCAGTCCAACCTGGAACTCGGCTATCCAAAGTATCCGTAATGCCATCTCCGTCTATATCCCATTCATCGGGATTATTATCTGCTATGCCGTCCCCATCTGTATCCACCCACCAATTTTTATCATTGGGAAAATCATCCACAATATTCGGCCGCCCATCTCCATCACTGTCTTTTAAACCCAAGTATTGATTCCGATCGGATACAATCGAAAAGCCAATGGGAAATCCCATGACTTTCCGTGTAACAATTCTTCCACCAAATAAACCAATGTTTTCCTTGAAGTCATTAGCAAATCCTTCTATATTATTATACTTAGAATTATATTCAAAATTAAATCCGGTTTTTCGTTCCTGAGGATACAGCATGGTGTTGGTATATCCACTGACTAAAATACCATAGCCCAAATCCACCCGATCCAATGCACCAATTTTTCCGTAAATCCGATCACCGGGATATCCATATCGGATATAATATATTTTATCAATGAGTGTGTTTTTGATNGCATTGGNAGAAGAAAAATCCCATTCATCTGAATGAATGTTTCCCTCTGCATCAAAATAAATAACCAGATCNAGNGCCACNCCCCACTTNCCAATGGGGATGACNGGCCGCATGGCAATTTGATTCCACACCTTGCCATCAATAGTAACAGCACCCACAGCCGCTTTATTTTGAATCTGGGAATTCAATGGCATTAGGCAAACCAAAATAATAACGAGAAATATGTTCCGAGGGTTTCTCATACGAGAGACGAAATTACTCTGACCACCCATTGGAGTTCAATCTCTAATTCCCGTTCCGTACACGGTTCTTTCCCCCTAAATTCTTTTGTCTTATGGATCATATTTCTCAACCCACGACAGAAGATTTAACTTCCTATTCACCAGAGGAAATTAAACTTTATATTTTTTCTTTGCAGGATGCACTTCAATCAAAACTGAATAGCGGATTATCCATGGATGATATCCTAGACTCGGAAGATCCATTTGAATCCTTGGAACCTCTCCTCCCTCAGGAAGTTTATCCTATTTTAGTATTAGCCATGATTAATAACATTCGAACTGATACAGTCATGGATGCGGTGCTGGCCGGATTAAAACAAGGAATCCAGCAATTCCGGAACAGCGGTGATAATAATTCGTAAAAATATGATGCGTTTCATCCTGTTACTCTCCCTAAGCATTTTACGATCCCAATCTATTTGGATTCAGGACATTGATATTTCGACAAAAAAGAATGGTATCTTTATAAAAGTACGCTCCGATAAACCACTCACCCCAGACCAAGTATCGGGATGGTTTAATGAATCCACATCTTGGTATTATATGACCCTGCATGAAGCAAACGGGGATACAGCCCAATTGGAAAAAGCACGCCTCACCTACCCCGTTAAACAAATTGAATGTGTCCGAGCAGGGGAATCCCTTCAAATTGGATTTCGTTTGGCTACATCAGTAGAACAGTCTGAATTTTATCATTCATCCGATCCGCCTGAACTACTGGCCTCCCTCCGGTTTCCTTTGTCCGAAGTTTTGGCATCTATCGCGCAGGAAAAACCGCCGCCACCACCTTTGATTGGAAGGACTATGGCGAAAAGGCCTTTGTGGATTAAAGGCACTTATTTCATTGGAGCGGGCCTAACAGGTGCAGGGTTCCTTTCGGGTGAAACGCAAAAAGGATGGGAAATCCCCGTGGGAATGGGAATCATTGCCGTCACCTACGTGGCTGAAAACTTTATTATTGGGAAAAAGAAATGATTGACAATTTACCTTACTTCGCCTGGTATTATGTTGGCGGTATTATACTGATGGCTCTTTTTTATCGCCTACGACTTCATCTGAAAGGGAAAAATCAAAAAAAGTGATGAAGCGACTCATTGCAACATTATTGTATATCGCATCCAGTTGGGCTGGTATATCACAACAGTCTACAGGTGCGGTTATTTCTGCCTTTTCCGGTCACCCAACCCAGGATCGGCACCTGACTCCCCATTTATTGGAAATCGCCAAGCATGGACATGAATTGAATGCCATAGAACGAACCCAATTGGAAGCAATCGGTTTTAATTTCAATTATCCCCTTGTATCCAGAAGCGCCGCCCTCCGTTCAGAAGCAGTGGGATTGGATCAGTATTTTGACAATGGAATCTTCCGTTTTCATTTCACCACCACGGGAAGGAATGCAGTGAATACGACCGATGATAATAATGATGGGATTCCAAATTATATTGATTCCGTGTCCGTTGTTTTCAATATAATTTCCAATGGTATTCATAAAGGACAAGGATATTTGATGCCNCCCAGTGATGNTTTTTATANNNGCAATCGNGANAANGGCGGNTCTGANCATTATGATNTNTATATNNGNAANNTATCNTCNCGNTANTATGGNTATACNCANCCGGAGGAATNTGCCCAGGGNAAAGGNGANAATGAANGATCCAAAACAGTTNTAGAAAAAAATGCNTTTACCAGTTATATGGTNATCAGAAACAATTATAAAAATTTTCCCTTACCTNAATTAGAAAATATNAAAGTAACGGNNGCCCATGAATATTTCCATGCCATTCAATTTGGGTATGATGGATGGGAAATGCCCTGGCTTCTGGAAGCATCTGCTGTATGGATGGAAGAAGAAATGTATGATGATATCAATGATTGCTATCAATATATGTCCGATTGGTTCAATCAACCCCATCGGTCACTGGATGAAGATGGGTATCATTGGTATGGTTCCTTCATCTTTTTTGAATATATAGCACAGCATATGGGTGGCGCAGAAACCATCCGGCGATTATTTGATGAATCGGTTCAATCCAATAGCCGAGAAAGGGACGGTAGCCACGCCGCTTTAAATGCGTCTCTCAAGCAACAGGGATTTTCTTTTCAGCAGGCGTTAAATGGCATGTCAGTTGCGAATAAAATTATGTCATCATTACCCGCTGCAGACAATTTTGCATACGATGAAGCTGAATCCTACCCTGTTGACGGTCCGGCTATTCTGAAAAAAGTCAATTTTCAAACCGGAAATCGTGATACCGTTTTTTCCACAAGACTATCTCGATTCGCCAGCCAATACGTTCAAATAATCACGCAAAAACCGGTTCAGGTGGATTTAATCAATACCAGNGGACCCATGTCCGATCTTCAACTAAATGCTATTCTCAAGAAAAATGATAATTCCTATTTAGTCATTTCCAGTCCATCCATCAATATTGATCCGGTGGAATTAAAATCGATTCACCTATCTGTTGTCAGCCATGATACAGTTGGGGGCGACTGGAATTATCAATTGGCCATTCAGGATGGAAAATCAGGGACCGATGCCAATGTGCCGGTAGAATTCACTATTGGGAACCCATATCCAAACCCATTTAACGGCAATGTTCAGTTTTCCATCTACATGCTGAAGGAATCTTCCGTTTCGATTGATGTTATTGATTTGAGTGGGAAACGAGCTAAGCGACTTTATAAGGGCAATTTATCAACGGGAAATCACAATTTTAATTGGCATGGAAAAGATAGTTCAGGGAATCAAGTAGCATCCGGCGTGTATTATATCAAAGTATCGGGGAAATCTTCTGAAGACTGGCGTCCTGTTACGTTTGTGAAATAGAAAAATTATTGGAGAATCTTTTAAAATATAATCAGATCTTCTTAGAAACAGTCAAGGAGAGGTGTCTTTCCTCTCCCATGTTTCTCTCCAATTCGGTGTAGTAATATTGGAACATATTCTCAACTCGAAACAGAAAATCCCACCCCCGATAATCGTATCCTAAACTGGCATTCCAAATGTGGATTGGTACGCGCTTATCTTCTCCNGATATGACGTTCTCCTGGAATAATTTCACTCTTTCAATTCGAGACATATATCGATTCTCAAGTGTCGCTGTAACACCCATTAATCGTGTACCAATCGTCGTCACCAANGTATGACGAAAACGATAGGCCAAGGTATCAATGGTATTGCCGTCTTTATCAATTTCTTCCGGGTTTAACTGGGTATAAGCTGTAGAGAACAATAGGGATTTATTCAACATGGCTCCTAATAAACTAACTTCCAAACCAGAAATACGCGCATCGGTTATATTTTCGAAATGGATAATGCCCTTATCATTTTGGTTCGCCTCAATCAACTGGTCAAAAGTGGATTTAAATGCCACAACATCCATCGTCATGTCCGATAGCCATTTATTTCCCGGTAATTTTACGGTCATACCCACTTCCCCGGCTTGACTCCTTTCTGCTATTAAGTCCGGGTTAGGCTCCACTTTAAAAATATTCAATTGGGATCGGNNGTACATTTCTGCTATTGCAGGAACGCGAAAACCGCTACTTACAGAACTTCGAAATGATAACCAATCAAACATTCGGAAATTCAATGCAATTTGCGGTGCGAGCGACTCATCCAGTTTTTCGTCATCCACGAAATAAGTCTCCATCCTGGCACCTGTATTGAGGGTCAGTTTTTTCCCAATCCGCTGCTGTGCCTGGATATAGGCAGCCATGGACAAACTTGAATGGTCTCCATAAACACCAGCCCTGATTTTTGCTGTTTGACCCGCAAGCCCTGCGGTAATCTGGGTGGATTGACCCAATGTTGTGGAAATCAGTATTTCGCCGTAGCCTTTCTGTTCATCAATGCCATTATCATTAGTTGCACTATGATTCTGCCACCATACATCATACATGGAACCCTTGAGTTTGATGACCGTTTTATCCGAAAGAATCATATTAAAAAATCCATTCAAATGTAATTTCGTCCCTTCAGTATAATCATCTTCTTCTCCACTTGGCGCCGAAAAAGGGTTAGCTGCATTTTTCCATTGGGAGGCCAGAGCTGTTTTATCAGCATAATAATTGGCAAATAGAGATGCATTATACCGCTCACCAAAATTGAATTTAACTTTCCCCGTGATATTATTGGCATCTGTCCAACCCTGCCGTTTATACCCATCAGATTTTGCTTTATGAAACCGCACATATGCGCTATGTTTCCCAATGGGGCGACTGTGAGTTAAATCCAAATAATTGAACAATCCNGGCTGAGATCGCCATTGCCACTGTTTATACTTCGGTTCACTGTACATTCCCGATTTTAATCGAAAACGGGTTTCAGCTTTTGTTGGAGCATTTTTTGTCAGGATATTGACTACGCCACCCAGAGCGCTTGATCCGTACAACGCTGACCCGCCGGAGCGAATAATTTCTACATGATCTATTTCACTGATGGGAACCATGGTCCATGTAATATTTCCGGCGCCACTCCCCAAAACAGGAACACCATCAATTAACAATAATGTCCTGTCACCTACCCCAAGCGTATAACCAGATGTACCACGGATATTTAATTGTCCCCGAACCGAACTGATTCCCGGTTCAAACTTCATCACTTCTATCAAGTTTACGGCGGCGCGGTCATGAATTTTTCGAGGACCTATCACAGACATGGATACGGGCAATTCCATCACATCCTGGGCTTGACGGCTCGCCGTAACCACCACGTGTGGTGCTGAAAGGACATCCTGAGCTAATTGAATGTCTATATGGCTTATTTCATCAGAAACTATGATGCCCCGTTCCACATATTTTTTAAATCCGATCATACTGATCACAAGAGTGTATTCACCGGGATTCAATTGATCAATTGTGAATTGACCATCTATGTCTGTGGTTGTACCCATAAATGTATTTTGAACCAGAACATTCACACCCAAAAGCGGTTCATCATTATCCGCTCGATGTACACTCCCGGTAATGGATCCTTGGGCAGAAAGAATAGACAATAAAAAAAAGATAAGTATTACTTTTTTCATTCGGAAAATAGAATGGTTTGGTCGATTTCTATTANTTCCTGATCTTCCAATTGGATNGCTNTTTGTAGGTGAGGTGTTTTATCCAGGACTACAATAGGTAAATTTCCNGAAGCCATAAATGAATCTATTTTTGCAAAAAATACGCCGGGATCTATGGTTAATCCTGCACCAGCAATAAAATAAAATCCCGGCTCAAGTTGAAAGAAATATTCAGATTTTTTGGATGGAGAAAGCATAGGCGTGCTATAAGAAACAAGTCCCGCCGCGAGGTTGCCTGGATCTAAACTGCTCAAAACAATCAAGGCTACAGCTTGAATTGAATCGGGCCATTCCCCCTCAATAAATAATTTCCCCTCTACACCGGCTACCGGTTCCAGGCTATCCGGTGATTCACAACTCCAGATGAATCCAAGGACAGAAAATATTATTGTTAATTTGCAAATTNATTTCATTTGAGTAATNNCGGGTAGCCTAAAATTACCACCACATCACCATTATAAATATCCATTCGTTCCCAAATTGGTGCATGTTCCTTAAGCGGTTTTGGTGTATTCACTAAGACTTCTCCTTCAAGCAGGGAATGTTGAACGGAATAGGTATCTACTTCAGGAATAAGCCAACGCACAATATCGACCGCCGCAGGATTAATAAAATCTGCCGTAGGGGATACCATTAGCCCCCGCTGTTCGCACATCTGGGTAAAGTATTTATATACAACGGGGTTTTGGGTTCGGACTAAAAATATATCCGCGGGAAGGATGGCGACCTTTAGTTCATTGAGTAAGGGATAAATCCCCTGTTTTTGAATATTTTTGTTCAATATAGTTATGCGGAAATAATTAACTATTTTATGCTCAATCTCAAACCCTTCATTGATAGAGAAACCAATGATATTTTTATTTTCATCCAGGATGTGAATCCAAAGATCCGCATTCTGATTGCGGTGGATGATTGCATCCAAGCCAATATCATTCCCAAAACCATTTTTGGACACCGTATGGTGTTGGCGAATGATTTCCATCACTTTAGGTGATTTACNTGTTTCTATATCCGGCCAACGCTTTTTAGGCTGGATGATTTCAATATCAAATCCTTGGTTTATGGATTTTAAATGGTCCAATAGAGATTGGGCCTGGGGAAGTGATTTATAGTCGGNNCTAGTCATTTGGTGTAAGGTGTTTCCAGTCGGGAAGTTAATTCATAATTATTNATTATGNATTATTNATTATGAATCACNCCAACCAGAGTTGCCTATCTAAACTTCTATATTGGATGGCTTCGCTGAGATGGGTTGCATCTATATCTTTGGCATGACTTAAATCGGCAATGGTTCTGGATACCTTCAATATGCGATCATATGCACGGGCGGATAAGCCCAATTTATCCATGGCGGCTTTTAATAATTCCCCCGCCTCTTTCGATAATTGACAATACTTCTTCAGATCATTCGATTCCATCTGTGAATTGGCAAATATTGGTGCATCTTCATAGCGATTCAACTGGACATGTTTCGCATCTTGAACACGGCTTTTCACAGTTTTAGAAGGCTCTCCCGGATTTCGGTCGGCCAACTCGGTAAACGGCACCGCCGGTACCTCTACATGAATATCAATCCGATCCAATAATGGGCCGGAGATTCGACTCATGTATTTCTGGATCATCTGGGATGTGCAGCTGCATTCATTATGGGCGTCCGTGGCATAACCGCAGGGACATGGATTCATAGCCGCCACCAGCATAAACCGAGATGGATAGCTCAAACTCACGGCGGCCCGAGCAATGGTGACAGCGCCATCTTCCAAAGGTTGGCGCATGACTTCCAAAACATTCTTTTTAAATTCCGGTAATTCGTCTAAAAATAAAACACCATTGTGGGACAGACTCACTTCTCCCGGCCGGGGGATGGCACCTCCCCCAATCAGTCCAGCATCCGAAATGGTGTGGTGTGGTGATCGAAACGGTCGAGTGGCAATAATGCCCTCTCCTTGTGGCATGAGTCCCGCCACAGAATGAATTTTTGTTGTCTGGAGCGCTTCCTCTAAAGTGAGGTCTGGGAGAATAGTGGGGATTCGTTTCGAGAGCATGGTTTTTCCACTCCCAGGGGGGCCGATCATAATGAGATTATGTCCACCGGCGGCGGCTACCTCCAGAGCGCGCTTCACATGCTCCTGCCCTTTTACATCAGTAAAGTCCAATTGATAATGAAGATTAGAGCGAAACAATTCCTGCCGATCCACAATAACCGGTTCTTTATCCAATTCATCATTAAGAATTTGGACCACTTCCATGAGCGATTTAGCGCCCACTACTTTCACTTCATCCACAATCCCAGCTTCATGGGCATTTTCTTCCGGAAGGATAACACCTTTAATGCCCTTATCCCGAGCGCATATAGCTATGGGCAAAGCACCTTTAACTGGGCGAAGCGTACCGTCTAATGCTAATTCACCCAACATCATAAGTTTATCTAAGTATTCTTTTTGGACATTCCCCATAGCGGCGAGGATGCCGATGGCGATGGGCAAATCAAATGCAGACCCTTCTTTACGAATATCCGCCGGGGCCAAATTGATCGTAACATGTTTTCGGGGAAATTTAAATCCTGAATTTTTAATGGCAGCGGTGACACGTTCTTTACTTTCTTTCACCGCCCCTTCTGGGAGTCCCACAGTAATAAACCGAGGCAGTTTTGCCCCGGAGAGGCTGGCTTCCACATCCACCACGTAGGCGTCAATACCGAGAATTGCACTGCTGAGTACTCTAGCAGGCATTAATACCCATCGGCTAAATTATTAATTAACCAGTATTCCATTTTGTTCTGAATTCAATATCATACATATCAACTATTAGTTCATAGCTATAAGAATTTGATACCCCAATGTATCACAGGGCAAGGAATTAAAATGG
>PAXB01000036.1 GCA_002715035.1 Fidelibacterota bacterium | reverse complement strand
TAAACATTAGAAACATATCGGCGGTCCATTGACCAATACCTTTCACTTTGATCAATTCGGTGCTTATTTCTTCATCAGACAATTGACCAAGATTTGACAAATCAACTTCCCCTTTTTCCCATTTATCAGATAAGTCGCGGATATAGTTGGCTTTTTGGTGAGAGAGTCCTACCGAACGCAGGGTTTCATGGGGAACGGTTAAGACATCTTTTGATTTGGGAAATGACTTGGAATTAAACAGTTTTTTAAAACGTCCATAAATGGTGGATGCAGCCTTACCACTCAATTGCTGATAAATAATAGATCGCACTAATGATTCGTAATAATTATCAATGGGGTTGAATTCCGGTGGACCATATTCATCGATCAAGCGCCCCATTCGGGAATCTGATTTTCTTAAGTAATTTAAAGATTTTTGAATCTCCATTATGATCTCTTTGAACAAATATAAAGTTGAAGAAGACTGGTTTCGTTAAATGGTTCTCCATCATAATCGCCCCATTTTTCCTCTATAGTAAAATCCGAATCTGAAAGGACTCGATCCATGGTGTCTGGGTAAATCATCCGCATATCAAAATCATATTCATCCATTGGTTCGCTGTTTCCTCGATTAAAAAACCAGTGAATATGGTTTATTTCTGTTTCTTCTTTATATTGGTTTTTTTGCCAAACAGTGCATTCGCCCCCATTGGGATGGATGATCGTCATTTCTTCATACTTTTTGTCAGGATCACGGTAAAGAAACTCAGGGTCCGGGACAAAAATATCTAATAAGAATTTTCCATTATCAGAAAGATGATTTTGNATTGATTTTAAACATTGGGNCATTTCTTCNTCCNTGNANANATGAAGAAANGAATTNAATGGAATNAAAATTAAATCNAATTTTTGACCGAGATTAAAATCGCACATATCGCCTGTCGTGAACTTTCCATTTGGAAAATTTGAACGGCAATGGTCGATAAAAACCGAACTCAAATCCAGGCCTGTATAATTGAATCCTGATTCTATTAGGTGCTTTGCAATACGACCCGTACCACAGGCTAATTCCAGAATGGTGCCATTGTCATTGGCCCAATTTTCATAAAATGGAATATCATCTATCTTATGTGCCGTGCATGCATCATATAGGGCAGGGTTGTTATACATTTGAATTATCATGCTTTGTTTGAACAGAGATGATAATTTAGAAAATTATAATTCAGATTTGATGGCTTTACGTTCTTCCGCAATCCGTTTTTTATCTTCCCCTTTTTCTTCCAATATATCCAGAACCTCCAGTGCCTGGTGATACAAGCCCTGCCCCTTTAGCACATTCACAAGTGTCATGGTGGCCAATCGTGGACTAATCGCGACCCCTTCCACACTTAAATCTTTGGGAAGTGGTTTTTTTGATTTCTCCTTTTTGGGGATATGGGGAATTGTAGAAACTGAAGCCTTTTTTTCTTTTTTCTTTTTTGGCTTTGTTTTTGTTTTGGAAGTTTTAGTCGATAGAAAGTCTTTCGCAAATTGATTGTCTGGATCCACCTCTTGTGCCCGTTTCCAACTTGTTTTTAATGTGGTTGGAGAACGATCCAATTGTTCCTGAACCATGGGGAGANATGTAGCGGCATTTTTATGATCGGGAATTTGGGTGAGTACTTTTTTCATCCATTTTTCAGCGCCAGTCAAATTCCCCAACCCTAGTTCTGCTTGAGATAAAATAAATTGTCCATCAATCGAATTAGGATGATGCTCTAACCCAATTTCACACACACGCTTCGCCCGATCATACTCCCCCTTNTCCTGATATATCTCTGCTAAAACAGGNAATAATACCGTATCAAAATGATCGGCAAAATAAAGTTCCAATTCCGTTAGGTTTGTGAGATTCATTTACCTACGATTCTCCTGTACCCAACTGGTAATATAATCCACCGTATCCCGCACAGGTGTACCTGGACCAAACAGTTTACCCATTCCCATGCCCTCTAATGTTTCTACATCTTTTTTCGGAATAATCCCGCCCCCAACCAAAAGCACATCATCCAATCCTTTGTCTTTCATCAAATTCAATACATTCGGGAAAATGGTCATGTGGGCATTATTCAGGCTGGAAAGGGCAATGACATCAGCATCTTCCTGTAACGCAGCGGATACAATCATTTCTGGTGTTTGGCGCAAACCAAGATAGATCACTTCCATTCCAGCGTCTCTGTAGGCGGCGGCCAGGACTTTAATTCCTCTGTCATGACCATCTAAACCGGGCTTAGCCATGAGTATTCTGATTTTACGTTTCATAATTTCAAATTATTTGATGGGGAAATTACAATAAAAAAGAAATTGAGTCGAGGAATGAGAATTATGGATTTTTGCTATCTAAAACAAAGGTCACTGGTCCATCGTTCACCAAAGCCACATCCATCATAGCGCCAAACTCTCCCGATTNAACAGGAACGTCTTTTCCTTTTAATTGAGCCATAAAATATTCATAAAGGTTCTCGCCTCTTTCCGGTGGTGCAGCATGGATAAAACTGGGACGACGACCTTTTCGTGTATCCCCACAAAGCGTAAACTGACTAATAACCAAAGCGGAACCACGTACATCTTGTATGGATAAATTCATTTTCCCATTTTCATCATCAAAAACCCGAAGGTGTGCAATCTTTTCCGAAAGAAAATCCGCATCTTCTTTTTCATCTATGTCAACCACACCAAGTAAAATCACAAATCCATGTTCAATATGTCCGACTACTTTTTCCTTTACAGTAACAGAGCCACGCTTGGCTCGTTGGATCACAGCGATCAATCAGACACCCAGACGTTTTGCTTCCCGTAAGTATCCCGCAGTTTTTTCAGGAAGGATGAATGGGCAGAAACTTTCACATTGTGGGCATAAATCCGCTGCTGCTTTCCTCTTTCTGAAGCCATATGGAACATGAGACCACACCCACCTTTGTGCCCTTTCGCCATATCTAAAAGCGCATCCACATCTGCAGGAGACATTTGATCTGGCTCGATACGAATATTTACATTTTTAGAATAAATTTCTCTCGCCTTTTCCACATTCACAATTTCGTTTGCAATCATTTTTAAATCTGAAAAATCAGTTTCATCCGTGGGTTTACCCGAAATAAAAACAACAGAATCATTTTTGATTAATTCTTTATACTTTGCGAATGTATCACTAAATGCTAAAACTTCTGCCTGACCACCCAAACAGTCTAATTTAAAAAATGCCATCTGATTGTTCTTCCGATCAAAATGCATCTTTACATCAGAAATGGCTCCCCCAACACGAACCTTGCTCCCATTCCGATGTTCTACTTTTTCAGTAAAATCAAAATTGGAAAATTCTTCCAGATCCTCCGCATATTTCAGTAAGGGGTGCCCCGAAAGATACATGCCCAAGACTTCCTTTTCATTTTCCAGTAATTGGGGTTCAGACCATTCTTCCGTCTGGGGTAAAGATGGCACCATAGATATATCCTGCCCATTGGTACTGGAGGCGCCAAATAGATCCACTTGATTTCGCGCTTTATTTTCTTGTATCGTTTGACCATATTTCAACGCCGTTTCAATAACAGCATATTTTTGTGCGCGATTCCCCTCTAACCCATCCAAGGCACCAGCCATATTCAAGCTTTCCAGCACTTTTCGATTGACAGATTTCAAACTCACATTGGCGGTAAAATCAAATAATGATTCAAATTTTCCATGTTTATCCCTTGCTTCCACAATTTGATCTAACGCTTTGGTCCCCACATTTTTAATAGCATTTAACCCAAAAGAAATGGTTTTATTATCCACAGGGCGAAAATTGGTCCCGGATATATTCACATCTGGAGGATCCACGTCGATTTTTAATTTTCGGCATTCATTAATCAAGATCACCACCCGGTCAATGTTGGACATTTCGCTGGTAAGGTTTGCACTCATAAATTCTGCCGGATAATGGGTTTTAAGCCANGCCGTCCGGTAGGCCACATAGGCATAGGCTGTTGAATGACTTTTATTAAATCCATATTCAGCAAATTTTTCAATCAATTCATAAATCTCTTCGCCCTTCTTTTTAGAAATATCATGTTTTTCCAGCGCACCATCGATAAACTTCACTTTTAGCTCATCCATGGATTTTTTATCTTTCTTCCCCATAGCCCGACGCATGATATCTGCTTCAGCCAGTGTAAAACCTGCAATTTCATGGGCGATCTGCATCACTTGTTCCTGATAAACAATAATGCCATAAGTTTCGTTCAAAATTGATTCCATGGCCGGATGGGTATATTTTATTTTCTTTTTCCCATGTTTACGGGAAATAAAGTCATCAATATTATCCATGGGTCCGGGGCGATATAAGGCATTCATGGCAATNAGGTCTTCAAGAACGGTGGGCTTTAGCTTTTTCAAAAATTCCCGCATTCCGGAAGATTCAAACTGAAAAACGCCAATGGTTAATCCCTTTGCAAACATTTTATAGACCTTGGGGTCATCCATGGGTATTTTTTCTATATCAACTTTTTCACCCCGTTCTTTCAAAAGCTTCAGGGCATTATCAATGACTGTNANGTTTCGGAGACCAAGAAAGTCGAGTTTTAATAGACCCAGTGATTCTAAACCCTTCATATCATATTGGGATGTAACATCTCCCTGGGGCGAGCGATAGAGCGGTACAAAATCTGTTAAGTCTCCTGGGGCAATAACCACACCAGCGGCATGGGTTGAAGCATGGCGGTTCATCCCTTCCAGTACTTTCGAATATTCAATNACATCCTTATACTGCCCTTCCCCTGCTTCCTTGAGATCTGGACTTTGTTTTAAGGCATCGTCCAATGTGATATTCAACGTAGTGGGAATCAATTTCGCAAGACGGTCAATTTCTCCAAATGAATATCCNANNACACGNCCCACATCGCGAATNACNTGNCGGGCTTTCATTTTACCAAATGTAATAATCTGAGTAACGGATTTTTCACCATATTGATCTTTAATATAATCGATGACTTCACCCCGGCGTTCGATACAAAAATCAATATCAATATCAGGCATACTGATTCGATCGGGGTTTAAGAATCGCTCAAATAGAAGATTGTGACGCATGGGATCTATGGTGGTAATGCCCAAAGAATATGAAACTAGGCTCCCTGCGGCAGAACCGCGACCAGGGCCAACGGGGATGGCATTATCTTTTGCATACTTCACAAAGTCAGCCGTAATTAAAAAGTAGCCCGCAAAACCCATTTTTTTAATCACTTTTAATTCATGGTCAAGCCGATCTCTCAATTTAGGATCGATGTCACCATACCGGTTTTGAACACCGACTTCACATAGGTTTTGAAGATATGTATCGGGATCTTTATTTGACACATCTTCCGGAATGGGAAAACGAGGTAAATGATAATCTCCCATGGGAAGTTCAATTTCGATACTATCGGCGATTTTTCTAGTATTTTCAATAGCGTTTGGGACATCTTTGAACATTTCATACATTTGATCCTGAGTCTTGAAATAGAACTCCGGCGTGGCATAGCGCAGTCGGTTGGGGTCATCTCGTTCTTTACCAGTACCCAGACAAATATGAACATCGTGAGCTTCCCAATGTTCGTGTTTAGCGTAATGGGCATCATTGGTACACACCAATGGCAGGTTTAATTCGCCTGCCAGTTTTTTCATATTTTCAATGTTTTGTACTTCATCAGGAATGCCGTGATTTTGGACCTCTAGATAAAAGCGATCTTCAAATATTTCCGCAAATCGAAGGGCCGCTTCTTTGGCACCATCCCAATCGTCTTTCAGCATTTTTTCAGTCACTTCACCTTTGAGACAGCCGGAAAGACAGATGATTCCCTCGTTATGTTCTTTCAATAAATCAATATCCACTCTTGGGCGGTAATAAAACCCATCTAAATAACCATAGGTGACCAATTTCATCAAATTTCTGTACCCTGTATAATTTTGGGCAAGCAGTACAAGATGATTATTTCCCCAGCCGCCATCGGATCGTGGTTTCTTATCGAATCGACTGCCAACAGCCACATAAGTTTCGCAGCCAATAATGGGTTTGACGCCGACTTTTTTCGCTGATTTATAATAGGGTATCACACTGAACATGTTTCCATGTTCGGTAAGGGCCACGGAATCCATGCCCAAATCATCAATGGTATTCACCAATGTTTGGACGGTTTGAGCCCCATCCAAAAGGCTGTAATCGGAATGATTATGTAAGTGTACGAATTCTGATGTCATTAAAAATGAAATTGATTAGTTAGATTAAGGGTTCAAAAATACATTGTGTCATTTTGAGACGCAAAACATTGCAAAGCATATATCTAATTAAATTTGAATTTTCAAGACACGTTCATCGCTGTTGTAATCAGGGATTAATTCTAATTGGGTATAACCTGCGGATTGGAATATATCCACCGCTTTTGACGGATGTTCCCCAAGGCCCACTTCTAATACCATCGAGCCCCCTGGTTTAATCAAGGATTTGCCTATTTTTGCAAACCGTCGATAAAAAGTAAGACCATCCCGTTCATCTGTTAGCGCTATTTTGGGTTCATACTGGTGAACTTCCGGCATGGTTTCCCTCATTTCCTTTTCGGGAATATAGGGTGGGTTGGATACTAATAAATCGAATGGTCCATCTGGGATATCCTTTAAAATATCCATAACCTGAAATTCAATGTTGGATAATTCATTTAGAACTGCATTTTTCTTAGCCTTACGAATAGCACCTTCAGATACATCCACAGATAATATCAATGCATCCTTCTTTTCTGCCCCAATAGCTATTGCAATACAGCCTGATCCGGAGCCAACATCCAGCACTTTTGGGTTTTTAATATTACCTATCTTGTGGAGTGCCACATCCACTACGCGTTCAGTCTCAGATCGAGGAATTAGTACATCTGGAGTAACGATAAATTTATACCCGTAAAATTCTGTTTTTCCTGTGATATATTGTAAAGGTTCCCGGCCAATCCTGCGTTTAATCCACTCTTTCAGTTGTTTAAGTTGAGGACGGTGGATTGGTTGTTCAAATTGCACGTAAAGATCAATTCGCTTATAATTCAATAGATCGCAAAGAAGCCACTCGATTTCTTGTTTGGGACTTTCAAACCCTTTTGATTTGAAATAATCCTCGCCCCAATTGAGGATATCAATCACCCGCCAGATTTGATTTCCTTTTTCAGCGGGAAGAGCCATTCAATCTCCGATAGAAGCCAATTGGAATTGTTGATCAGCCAATTTTAAGTTTTCAATAATTTCCCCAATATCACCATCCATGATGGCTTCCAAATTATAGGCTGTGAAATTTATTCGGTGATCTGTGATCCTCCCTTGCGGAAAATTATAGGTTCGAATTTTGGCAGATCGATCGCCTGTAGAAACCATATCTCTCCTTGCCTCTCTTCGTTCTTTAGATAACTTTTCTTGTTCGGCCGCTAACAACCTCGATCGGAGTACCTTTAGGGCTGCTGCCTTATTTTTATGCTGGGATGACTCATCCTGGCAAGTAACGACTAATCCTGTAGGAATATGGGTAATACGAATTGCTGATTCAGTTTTATTCACATGCTGTCCCCCAGCGCCACTTGCACGGTATGTGTCAATTTTTAAATCTGCATCAACCACTTCAACGTCTGCTTTCTCAGCTTCTGGTAGAATCGCTACCGTGGCCGCAGAAGTATGTACTCTCCCACTGGTTTCTGTTTTCGGAACCCGCTGAACCCGATGAACACCGCTTTCAAATTTCATCATTCCATATACGCTTTCACCTGATACAGAAAAAATGATTTCTTTAAGTCCCCCAATACCAATGGCATTGGATTCCATTACTTCATATTTCCATCCATTTCTTTCAGCAAAACGACAATACATTCGGTATAAATCAGCTGCAAAAAGGGCCGCTTCGTCACCACCTGTCCCGGCACGAACTTCAACAATTGTATTTTTGTCATCGGTGGGATCATGAGGTAAAAGCAGTACTTTCATCTCTTCTTCTAAGGTATCCATCGATAATTGCAATTCCTCTATTTCAGCCTGGGCAATTTCTTTTAATTCATCATCATCACCATCTAAAATTTCTTGATCGTCATTCCTTTGTTCATCAATTAAAATATATTTCCGCGCTTTTTCTACAATGGGTGACAAATGCCGATGTTCTTTTGCCACAACTGTATAGCTGGCTTGATCATTAATGAGTACCCCATCTGCCATTTGAGCTTCCAACGATTCAAAATGGGCCGTGATTTCTTTGAGTTTTTCTATCATCCGATGGCTTCTGCCACGTATTCTTTCCCAACCATTTTCTCATATTCATCACCAAAGGCTTCTTTCAATGCTGTGATAGCCACTTCTACCATGTCATCTTCTGGATGGCTTGTGGTAATGTTTTGGAGCCATAAGCCTGGCGCTCTTAACATTTGGAAAAATATATTATCACCATTGCGCGCAGTCAACTTGATTATTTCATAAGAAACACCAGCCACCAATGGAATGAGGGGCAGGTGGACCATCAGCCGAATAGGTAAGCTGATATGACCGGTGATTCCCATTACGACGGCATCAATTATAGAAAAAACAATTATTGCAGACAGTAAAACAATAAACATAAAACTAGTGCCGCACCGGGGATGCTGGGTTGGAAAGGATTGGGCGTTTTTCACTTCAACCTCCATTCCAGATTCAAAATTATATACAACCCGGTGCTCAGCACCATGGTATTGAAACAGGCGCCGTACATCCTTCATCAATGAAATTAGNAAAAGGTAAATCACAAAAAAGGTGATNCGAAATATGCCGGAAATCATATTGAAGGCTACCGCTTCTTTTTCTACGTCCAACATCTTTGTGGTAATCCACATGGGCGCAATCATAAATAGCGTTACAGCCAATAGAATTGCAAATGCAGATGATATAGATTCCAAAAACTTATTGGGCTTTTTATCCTTCTCTTCCGGCATGGCGATATCCGCAGACCATTGGAGTGTGGCCATTCCCATTTTCATGGCCTCAAACAATCCGGCCATACCTCTAAAAATAGGTTTTTTCCAGAAGGAAGACCGTTCGGTGATTGATTTAAAATCATGACGATCCACATGCACNGTCCCTTCCGGATCCCGGACGGCNGTGGCATAAGCACCNGGGACACGCATCATTACCCCTTCTATTACTGCCTGTCCNCCCACCAAAATTGTGGGCTTCATCAAAGATATTAATATTGTTTTTATCATAAAAAATGGCTTCACACAGGATTATCCTAATGTGAAACCACTCCTATTTTTATTCGTGTTATTGGTTCGTTTTGCCGTATTTCTTTTTAAACTTCTCAATTCGGCCTGCAGTATCTACCAGTTTTTGTTTGCCCGTATAAAATGGGTGACATTCTGAACAGAGTTCTATATGCTGATCTCCCATGGTACTATACACTTGAAATGTATGCCCACAGGAACAAACAATATTCCCCAGTTTATATTCAGGGTGAGTATTTGCTTTCATTGGTTATGTCCTATTTTAATTCAATTTAATTATTAATTATTTTCAAANTCTTCTAAAACTTTTTTTACACGATGNATTCCTTCTTCGATTTCATCTTCTCCCAATGGATATGAAAATCGAATATGTCCTGGAGCACCAAACCCGTCTCCAGGAACAGTGACTACTTTAGCTTCGTTCAAAATAACATCGCTTAACGCAAATGAATCTTTGATTTCTTCTCCACGAAATGATTGACCAATATAAGTTGAAAAATCCGGAAATGCATAAAATGCTCCTCCAGGTGTATCGCAACTCACACCGGGTAAATCGTTTAATAATGAAACCATTAAATCCCGTCTTTGTTTAAATTTTTCCCGCATCATTTCAACAGCAGATTGATCGCCAAGTAACGCTTCTACAGAAGCAGCTTGTCCAATGGAATTCGCGCATGATGTGGCCTGTCCTTGGATTTTACCCATGGCTTTTATTATAGATTTTTCTCCAAATGCATACCCAATCCGCCAACCCGTCATGGCGTATGTTTTTGACATACTCATACAGGTAATAATATTTGCACCAATATGGTGATTATCGCTCAGTTTTTGNGCACTGGTAAATTCACCATCAAAAACGAGTCTTTCATAACATTCATCCGAAATAACTGTCCAGCCATTCTCTTTTGCCATTCCTAAAATATTAATAATAGCTTCATCCGTCCAAACGCTACCGGTGGGATTCGAAGGGGAATTGATGATAATCCCTTTCACCCGATCCGTTATTTTAGACTTTAAATCTTCAACATCCGGTTCAAAATTCNGATTGGGAACTGTGTTTACCAATACCGGCGTTGCATCTGAAAGTGTAACAAACTCCGGAAACGACACCCAATATGGCTTAAATATTAATACTTCATCGCCGGATTGAAATAGTGTTTGGCATACCAGATACAAACTTTGTTTTTCGCCATTAGAAATGAGCACNTGATCCGGAGATACATCCAATTGGTTTTCCCGTTTTAATTTTGTGCAAACGGCTTGCCGTAGTTCAATGGTTCCCGATCCTGCCGTGTATTTTGTTTCACCATCATCCATGGCAATTTTAGCTGCTTGCCGAATATTTTCTGGTGTATTNAAATCAGGTTGACCAACACCAAAATTAATCACATCAACCCCCTGAGCGCGCAGGTCAGCAGCTCTGGATGTCATTTCAAGTGTAAAGGAAGGTTTAACGCGGTGAACGCGATCAGCAAATTCAGTCATAGGATTTATTTTATTTAAAGACTGTGTTGTTTCTTGTGATACTTTTCCGAATTATAATTCACGTCGGAACCAGAACTGTCTTTTGTCCTTTGTTTTTTTGGGGGAGAAGCTCTTTTTTTAGATCTTATGGATTTCGCCTTTTTAATGGGTTGCGTTTCGTCGCCTCCATCCATTTCCTCAATATGAAATTCNTCAGAAAGNACTTTTTTGCTTCTTTTTGGCTTTGATGAATGTTGACCCGGANCCTTTTTAGGGCGTGGCACANTTTCAACATTAACCTCTTGTAAATCAGATTCAGCCACGATGGATTCGTNATCATCTTTTACTGCCTCTGACTCCAACTCTTTCAAGTCAGTTTCATTAAATGAAAAAACTTCAGGATTAAATAAACCGAATAGTGTGCCATAACCCCTTGTAATTCCATTCCCGATTCCTAAATAATTGGGTAGGACAAAATTAGCCCGAAATTCTCCATCAAACGAACCCCAGTTGTTTTCATCCACTGGACGTGGNAAAAGAGATGAAAGNGTTACTTTAGTAAAAATATTTTCTTCCAGTTCCATTCCCATTTCTCTAGCCATAAAAACGATATTTTGCCCGAGAAGCCGGTTCAAATAATTAACACGGTCCGCATTATTCAAANATCGATAACGATATCCGGTCGTTTGATTCAGNGCTACCCATGGGGTNACAAACCGATAGCGAATCAATTTTGATACAGGTTGAAACCGATCACTATATTCTTCAATTTCGCTATCCAAAACCTGAAAAGTAATATTGCCAAAATCCATGAAATCCATTTTTTTTGCAATGGATTTAATTGGATCTACTCCCTCATTAATTCCAACAATATATATTTGTTCATTCAGNATCTTAACCTGAACACGAGGATAAAGAAATTGTTCACGGTAGGAACCATCAAGCATCGGGACGATTTCTTCGTCTGAGAACTGGTTCATCAAAACACCTTTCACTTGATAAGGCGTTTTTCGGACTGGTTTATCCGTAAACACACGAACCGCAATCGTTTTTANATTTGGGTACTTAGAGCTCATATATATCCTCCATAGTTGCTACACATAGAGTAAATCAGATACAAGAATTTAGTTTTACTGACTCATTGTTTCCATAAATTCTTCATTGGTCTTTGTCCGGCGCATTCTATCCTGAATGAATTCCATCGCTTCCATCACTTTCATTTCATTTAGCAATTTTCTCAGGATCCACATCCGGGCCAGCACTTTTTTATCCAGGAGAAGTTCTTCTTTTCTGGTTCCCGATCTTATTAAATCAAACGAGGGATAGATCCGTCGGTCACTGAGCTTTCTATCCAGGACCAATTCCATATTACCCGTTCCTTTAAATTCTTCAAAAATGACTTCATCCATGCGGCTGCCNGTATCTATTAGAGCGGTGGCAATAATGGTTAAACTTCCACTCTCTTCCGTATTTCTGGCCGCACCAAAAAATTGTTTTGGTTTTTTAAGTGCATTCGCATCCACACCACCAGAAAGGATTTTTCCACTATGTGGAATGACAGCATTATGCGCTCGACCTAATCGGGTGATACTATCTAAAAGAATAACAACATCTTCTCCAAACTCTACCATCCGCCGTGCTTTTTGAATTACCATCTCCGCCACAGCAACATGACGTTCCGGCGGTTCATCNAAGGTAGAACTGATGACTTCTGCATCTACATTCCGCTTCATATCTGTGACTTCTTCTGGACGTTCGTCAATGAGCAANATTATCATTTTTACGTNGGGATGATTCTTANNGATCGCATTCGCTACTTTTTGAAGTAAAACCGTTTTCCCCGTTTTTGGTTGAGCAACNATGAGGCCACGCTGACCTTTCCCCACAGGAGAAATCATATCCATTATTCNAGTGGATAGATCTTTTGGGTTTACTTCCAAGTTGAATTTCTNTTCAGGATAAAGTGGTGTAAGATTGCTAAACAAAAAAGCCCNTTTCAATTCTTCCGGATCTTTCCCATTTACTTGTTCCACTTTCAACAGTGCATAAAATCGTTCTTTTGATTTGGGAGGACGAATTTGCCCTGATACCTGATGGCCTGTTCTCAAACCAAACCGTTTGATTTGTGAAGGGCTTACATAAATATCATCCGGTCCAGGAAGATAATTAAAGTCAGGGCTTCGTAAAAATCCATAGCCCTCTTTAAGAACTTCCAAAACACCATCAGCCATGACGCCGCCTTCTTTCTCGGTGTTAGTTTCAAGGATTTTAACAATAAGCTCCTGCTTATTCATTCCCGAATATCCATCAATATTCAGCTTCGCAGCCAAGTCTGCCAATTCATTGATTTTCAGTTTTTGTAATTCATTAACATTCATATAATAATAACCTTAATAAAATAGTGATTAAAAATTTTGTAACTAAGAAAATTGGGGGATTNCCTTGTGGAGGCTATAAAAAAAGCGCATAGNGCAAAGCAACTGGCGGGATATTACACTACTTTAGAATAAAAAACCAAATTTATTGAAAATAGCTTTTGCCACATAATGACTACCAAAAATAAGGGTGGGGCGATTNGTTGTTTTGGCNATTTTNGTGANACGATCCAATGCTTTTTCAAATGGTTCCATCACCTCAAATCCTTTTAATCCCACATCTGACAATTTTTTTGATAATTGAGATCCAGATAATAGACCCCATTCTGGTGCGCCGCTAATAANCAACTGTTCGAATTGATTTTTTATNGCGGCCCCGANCATATCAATCTCTTTATCTCCTTTCATCACAAATAGACCAATAGGTTTTTGCTTGAATATTCTCCTAATTGTTTCAAGAATTGCGTGCAATCCATGAACATTGTGTGCCACATCATAATAGAGGGGAATTTCGGGACACAACTGNTGGAGACGNCCAGGCCACTTTACCTTTTGAAGCCCTGAATCAACCGTTTCTTTTTTCAATCCTGGCATGAATAATCGGGCTGCTTCGATTGCGACTGAANTATTGAGTGCCTGATGCCATCCAATCANGGGCGATTTAAATGATAAATCCTTCGCTACAAACTCGGTTCCTGATTCNGTTAATACTACCTGGGTGGGTGGATCTACCTCATTTANCACTGAANCAGAANCACCAGCCAATTTCAATAATAGGGATCGAACTTTTTCTTTTTGAGGCGCCAAAACCAATGGGACTCCTTTTTTGATAATACCACCTTTTTCTTTTCCAATCATTAAAATGTCTTCTCCAAGGATTTCTCGATGATCTATAGAAATTGGTGTAATTACCGTTAAATCCGGGGAT
>PAXB01000035.1 GCA_002715035.1 Fidelibacterota bacterium | reverse complement strand
AGAGGGCATAAGGAGAGAAACCTTCCTCCCCTGCTAGGGACAAACAGGTTGCAGAATCCAAGCCGCCTGATAATAAAATAACTGCTTTTTTCATAATTCCAATGCCGAAATTACGCATGATTACTATGTTGAAACCGAATGCAGAATCACTTATTTTCTCCATATAAATTTTCAACGAGGGGATAACTTACAGCATGAAAAAATGGATATTACTATTCAGCCTTTTTTGGGGATGTCAAGAAGATCAGCCTGAGCCATTTGATGAAATGTTGCCAAAAGTTGATTTTACCAAATTCAGTATTGTTGGATCGGGTGGCGGATTTGGCATGCCAACAACTTATGCTTTATCATTTTCTGCCACAATAATAAATCAAACTGATAACGTATTTAAAACCTATCGCCAGAATGNTAGTTTTACCGCAGCCAATGGGAATCAGGTTAATGGACAAATCACATTACCCATGTTTCGATGGCTCTGCCCCTTTGACACGCTGAACNNTGGTGGGAAATCAGTTAGTTTTGAANAGGGATTTATTGATTCTGTCATTACTTGGGAAATGATTGAAACTGGAANAATTATAACATATGGGGTTGGAAACGAATGTGATGACTAAGGTCGCTGAGCCACCATCATAATTTCTACCAGAGCGTCTCGGGGGATTCGTGCTGCTTNAACCACTGCTCTTGCCGGAGGCCTTTCATCAAAATAGGTAGCATATACCGAATTCATGGCCTTATAGTGATTTAAATTCGATAGAAANANTTGGGTCTGGACCACATCATCGAACCGATACCCGGCCGCATCCAAAACAGCATTTAAATTTTGCATCACACGGCGGGTCTGAACTTCTATACCGCCTTCAACCAATTTTCCTGATGAAGGATCCAAGGCGATTTGACCGGCAAGATAAAGGGTGCCATCCACCAATATTGCTTGGGAATATGGTCCGATAGCCTTGGGTGCCTGATCGGTGGCAATCACTTTTTTTAACCCATTTGATTCACTTTCACATGCTGTAAAAAGAACAACTCCCATGAAGAGTATTTTTTTTATCATCAAACGCCGTTTTTCAATATAGTCTCCATGGCATCGGAAAAACGGTCGATTTCTTCAATGGTGGTATATACATGTGGTGTGATGCGGCATCCAGTGAATTCTTTATGGTTGATAGCCACAACAAAAATTCTATATTTATCCCAAAGCTCTTTTGCTACGGCTGAAGTATCAATCCCCTTAATTTCAACGGTTGCAATTGCGCAACTTTTGCCGGGTTTTAAACTTGTATGCAGTCTAATTCTATCATTTTTTAATAGTCTTTTGGCCCAACGATCTCTTAAATAAATTAGTCGTGCCTCTTTATTCTTACTTCCTATCCCTTGATGAAAAGTAAGTGCGTCTCCAATGGCTATTTTGTTGGGGCAAGGATGAGTTCCAATTTCCTCAAATTTTCTAATATCATCTTTTTTACATTCACCTGCTGCTTGTAATGGCCAAAGATTTGCTATTTTATTTTTACGAACATAAAGCATTCCCGTACCAAAAGGTGCTGAAAGCCATTTATGTAAACTTGTAGCATAATAATCACATTCTAAATCTGTCAAGTCAAAGTCAAAATGTGCGAAAGTATGTGCCCCATCAACAATAACAGGAATATTATATTTTTTGGCCATTTTTACAACCTTTTTCACAGGAAGTATTTGACCAGTAATGTTAATCATGTGACACATCAAAATTAGCTTGGTTTTTGGTGTAATATTTTTTTCAAAAAGGTTAACAATTTGGTTGTCATTTTCTGCAGGGATAGGAATCTTAAATTGTTTCAGGACAATTCCGTCTCTGCATTCTCTTTGTTTGAAAGTACTGATCATTCGTCCATAATCTTGAGTAGTTGTTAGGACTTCATCTCCAGCTTCAAGATCAAATCCATTTTGACAGATTTGAAGGCCTTCTGATGCATTTCTTGTAAGGGCAATTTCTTCTGTATCGCAATTAAAAAACCTAGCCATTCTTTTTCGGATTGTTTCTTTTTGGGGCTCAAGAATACGCCACATTGAATAAGCAGGAGATGTATTAGAAAAATCTAGATATCGCTTTAATGCTTCTTGAACTACAGTTGGAGAGGGACTTACGCCTCCATTGTTTAAATTTATAAGTCCTCGATCTGCAGTGTAACCTTGCTGTATTTCACGCCAGAAGGATTCATCTCTGGCAATATCTTTTGGATTTCCGGCTGTACTTCGAATTCCTGATAATGCTTTAGCCATTAATGTGGGACTGGTCATGACGACTGAGGCTACAGCGGCCGGTTTGGCGATGGTACCTAAAAATTGACGTCGATCAATATTCTGCATAAGACCTCCAATAAATATGTAATTAAGGTAGGGGTAAGTTTAATGCCTGTATGAATAAATAGCAAACTTGAGAGTTGTTAACAAAAATGTGCCCGCGGGAGGATTTCCTGCCTGCCGCAATAAATATTATAGTGGGACAAGCGGGGAATCCCGGCCAAGTGATTATGAGTCACTTGCGCTACTCTCGACAAGGATTGTGACCCTGGAAGGACTCGAACCTTCAACCAATGGCTTAAGAGGCCACTGCTCTACCAATTGAGCTACAGGGCCATGTAGTACTCCTGTCGGGAAGCTAAACGGGCCGAAAAATTATGGTTTTATCTTTCATTCGCAAAGAAAAATCGCCACTTAAAGTTGTACTTTAGGTCTTGCAGAAAAAAAAGTTTAAAAAACGAAGAATCCCTATTGCGTTCAATTTTTCTATGCGGTTATATTGGGGTACCTCTTTGGATGGATTCATTAAAGAATTCGAATAAAAGGGGTTGGTAAAAGAAAAAGTGATAGGGCTCTGGGTTGGCGTTCGGAGCCTTAATTTTGGGAATTAGCCGCAGTATTTTCACGATACATTGAAGATTTTGCGGCATTTCCTTTTTTAGGGGTAAATTCCCAATGTTAATTGAAAATGGGGGCGATCGGTTTCGACGGGATATGCGTCGTGGTAAATGGCATATCGAGGCCCAGGCATCTCGTTAATCACCTGGAAAAACCATAAATGCCGATTACGGCTACATGGCCGCTGCTTAATTAATTAAGCTGGCCCGTCCTGGATTTGGTGCGCCTATGGCCGGATTCAAGGACGTCAATTTCATAGGCTGGTTCTGATTGTTGTCTGTGATATCAGAATAAGACATTAACAGACTTTGCTCATAATGGCTGTGTCAACGGAGCAGTTATGGGTAAGCCTAATCCGCTTGACTAAATATGTAGATGTTTATTGTGATTCTATTTCGGACGGGAGTTCGATTCTCCCCGCCTCCACTTCATTTAAGCGATCATGATCGCTTTCATTCCGTTCTGGAGTCCAAGTTCCATAATATTTTATAATCTATTAATGATTGTCTCGACACCGTTTATCACAAACTGCACNGCAATCACCATGAGCATGAGTCCCATAATACGTTGAATAACACGCATACCAGTAAGTCCAATTTTAATACTTAATCGATCCCCNGTTCTCAGGATATAATAAAATAAAGTCATGGTAATTAAGACGGCGACCAACAACGTACCAAGACTATAAGTTGTAGGTGTTTTTGCTGATAGAAGCATGACACCCGTAATCGCACCAGGACCGGTAATCAATGGAAGACCAATAGGACTGATGGCTATTTCATCTGCATCCTCTGATTCTTTGAATTCTTCTTGTTCAGAATCTGTTGTTCTTGTGCGTCCAACTTTAGCTTCCAGCATTCGAATACCACTCCTAAAGAATAAAATGCCNCCCATTATCTGAAAGGCTTCAACCGTAATACCGTAAAGCTTAAAAATAATAGATCCGAGAATGGTAAANACAAGGAGTATAATGGTTCCTGTGCTAACACCTTTNNTCGCAATTTTTAATCTATCCTCTGGTGAAAAGCGTTCTGTCATGGCAACGAAAATCGGTGTAATTCCCAACGGATTAACAACCGTAAAGAGTGTCGTGAAACATAGAATAAGAAATTGCAGTTCAGTTTNGATAAAACCAGGCATTTACATTTTTTCCGGNGAAGAAATTCCCAACAACCCCAATCCATTGGCGAGGATGATTCGAGTGGCGCTCACTAAGGCGATGCGTGCATTTGTCAATTCAGCGTCATCCGTAATCACGCGACATTCAGCATAAAATTTATGGAAATAAATAGCTGTATCATGCAAATAAGTTGAGATAGTTTGGGGTTCCAGAGTCTGGAGAACATTTTCGACCATGGATGGAAACTGATCCAACTTTTTCAACAATCGAATCTCAGCCGGATTATCCAATAATGTTGGATTGTAATTACTGTTAGTTGATATGCCCATGGTTTCACCATGCTTAATAATGTTGCATATTCTCGCATGGGCATATTGCAAATAATATACCGGGTTTTTTTCAGATTGATCCGCTGCCAAATCTAAATCAAAATTTAGATGTGTATTCATACCGCGCATAATAAAAAAGTAACGGACCACATCTGCACCGACTTCATCGACCAGATCATCCATAGTGACAAAGTTAGCTTTTCGCGTGGACATTTTTACTTTTTCTCCACCACGAAGCAAAGTAACAAATTGGTAAATAAGGACGCGAATATTGTCTGTGTTTTCGCCAAGCGCATTCAACGCCAATAATACATCCGGATATGTATCTGTGTGGTCCGAACCAAAAATATCAATAATGAGATCAAAACCACGGGCAATTTTATTTCTGTGATAAGCTGTGTCCGGTACACGATAGGTAGGTTCACTTGAACTTTTGATATATACACGATCTTGATCTTTACCTAAAGCAGTGGCTCGAAACCAGGTAGCACCTTCTTTTTCGTAGATGAGGTCTTTTGCTTTGAGTTCTTCAAGAAATCGGTCAATGTCGCCATTCTCATAAAATGTTTTTTCATTGGTGAACTGATCAAAATGGATACCAAGATTATTTAAACTTTTTTTGATATCAGCAAAAATGGTTTTTTCAGCTTGATCCTTAAAAACAGGGTCCGATGCCGAGAGGCTTTTTCCTTTTTTATCCAAAATGGTTTGTGCAATATTTTTAATATAATTCCCTTGATAACCATTTTCCGGAAATACAATATCATGACCTAAAATTTGAAAATAACGTGTTTCAACTGATTTCCCAAGTATTCGCATTTGTCGGCCCGCATCGTTGAAATAATATTCCCGGGTAACATCATATCCATGCCATTCAAGAATATTTGAAACGGTATCACCCAAGACAGCATTCCGCCCATGCCCTACAGTAAGAGGTCCAGTTGGATTTGCACTCACAAATTCTACATTGGCTTTTTTCCCTTTGCCGGAAAGACCACGCCCAAATTGATTGTTTGTTAATATTTCGGATAAAATTTGGTAATAATAGGTCGGAGCTATTTTGAAATTGATAAATCCGGGTGGCGTAACGGTAATTTCTTCAATAAGCGTTACTGAAACACCAAGATGATCCTTGATATTATTTGCAATTTGAATGGGGGGTATGCCGGCTTCTTTGGTTAGCGTCAATGCCACATTGGTTGCAAAATCACCAAAATCAGGATTATTTGGAGGAGTTAGCTTTATATCCCGCTTTGGAAGCCCAAGGGCGGAAAGGGAATCAGCCAGTGATTGAATTAACTGTGGTAAAATCGTCATCTGAATATTCAATAGTGGGCGCATCAGCCCAAAGTTTTTCAATCTGGTAATAATTTCGTTCGGTGGTTCGAAAAATATGGACTATCACATCAATATAATCAAGCAATACCCAATTTAATTGTTCATGCCCCTCGATACGGATAGGTTTATGATCCGTATTTTGCCGAATGGAATCAGCAATTCCCTTCACTTGAATATCCGTGTCTGCTGAACAAATAATAAAGTAATCGGTAATGCTTGTCAATTTTCTCACATCAAGGCTGAGGATTTGATCCCCCTTCATATCCAATGATAATTGTGCAATTTGTTCTGCCAAATCACTGGAAGTGACAACGGCAACAGATGAAGTATTTGTCAATGGACTAAGTTTAATAATTTAAATAAGATTGAATCGGCGATATCGAATGATAATCTTTACCAATAATCAAGGTGAGATCAACATCTATATTTGGATCAATTGACGTTATAATACGTTCATTATTTTCAAAATCAAAACCCAATGCATTAGCAACATATTTCATGCCTTCTACATTTTCATTTCTTTGAATGAGTATTGTTTTTTCATATTCAAAATGGTCTGCATTCTCAGAACGGACTACATCCACTTGTTTTTTTCTTAATAAATCTGAAAATTTTGCTGCAAGGCCTGGTTCACCACAGCCATTTAATATTTCAATTTCAACCTCAAATACTGGATTTTCTTCATAGATATCAAGAGCCAGTTTGGGAGTGTCTGGTAGGGCAGGGAATTTAATTTCTATGGGGACACCACTTTGGGTTTGTCTCCCAGAAAAAGAAAATATAAAGGCAACCAATAAAAGAGACATAACAGCAATCCCTGTATTGACTAAGCTCATTCGTTTTTTCCCTCCCCGGGATTTTTTAGGGGGACGTGAAAATAATTTGGATGATCTACGGCGTTTTAACTTGGCCACTATCGCGTATGATATAGGCTGGAGTATGGTCTGGCGTAACCATATCGGGGATAATTATTCAGGCTGAATTTCACAAAGATATTTTCTGTGGGTTGATAATCTAAGCTGGCGCCATAGTAAATCTGAGACCCACCGAATCCATTTTTTGCATAGGGGTTAACACCACCCATAGGTGAAGCTAAGCTAAATTGGGTAGACAGATTCAAATTATCCTTTATCATATAATTCATTTGATTGGTATAAGCACCAACTGACATCGATTGGCCTCCAAAACTCATCATATTCATACCAAAATTATGATTCATGGAAAAGCGACTAGGGTCGAGTAAGGATAATCCCTGGGCGTGGGATAGCCCACGTGTGTTTACCGGAACACTCTGGATTGGCAATTGCGAACGAAATTGTCCGAGTGCCAAAGCAGAAAGTAGGGCAAAAGTCGTTATTCCTTTAATGATTGGCTTCATAGTTACGTTTAAAATACAAAGAAAAGATAGTATTTGTTCCAGTCAATTTTGAATTTTTTCAATGAAAACTTCTATTCTCGATTACGGCTCCCCCAAGACATTCATTCCCATGATAAAAGACAATAGACTGTCCCGGAGTGATTGCAAATTGCGGTTTATCAAATCGCACGGTACATTTATTTACTGATAATTCAGTTATTTCACATATTTGATCAGCTTGACGATATCTAATTTTAGCGGATATCCCTGACAAATTTTCGGGAACGGAACCATTAATCCAGTGAACCTGATCTGCCATTAACTGTTTGTGATAGAGGGAAGAATGACTGTGCCCCTGAGCCACAATTAGGACATTTCGGTCTAAATCTTTTTCCGCCACGAACCAGGGCGCTTCCTGTTTGCCATATCCACCGCCGATGCCCAGTCCTTTTCGCTGACCCATGGTATAATACATGAGACCATCATGCTTTCCGCATTCCTTTCCATCGGTTGTTTCAATTAAACCGGGATTTGTAGGGATATATTTTTTCAGAAATTCTTTGAAAAATTTCTGCTCTCCAATAAAACATACACCGGTACTATCTTTTTTAGCATGATTCACTAACCCTGATTCTTCTGCCAGTTTACGAACGTCTATTTTCTCAATTTCACCGATAGGAAACATACTTTTTGACAACGCGTCTTGACCGAGTAAATAAAGGAAATAACTTTGATCTTTTCCCGGATCCAATCCTTTGAGAAGTTTAAAACCGCCATTCGATTCATCTATGATCGAATAATGTCCCGTGGCAATTTTTTCTGCCCCCAATTCTAAGGCATAATCCATGAAAGCCTTGAATTTGACTTCACGGTTGCACAACACATCCGGATTCGGCGTACGTCCTCTTTTATACTCATCAATAAAATATTTGAATACTGTATCCCAGTATTCCTGAGAAAAACTCACACTACGAAGAGGCAATCCTAAATGATCGCACACTGCAAGGGCGTCTTTATAATCTTCCTCAGCCGTGCAAAATTCGTCCTCATCTCCCTCCCAATTTTTCATAAAAACACATTCCACGTCATAGCCTTGTCTTTGAAGAAGGAGGGCGGTGACAGAACTGTCCACACCGCCACTGATTCCAACGATGATTCGGTCACCCATTGGCGAATTGACCCAAGGCCTTCACGAGTTCGATCACTTCTTGTTCTGTGTTATCACGGCCGAAACTGAATCGAAGGGTGGAAATGTTTTGTGAGTCAGAAATACCCATTGCTTCCAAAACAGGCGAGGGTTTGATGGATCCCGATCCACAAGCAGAACCACTGGAAACTTCCATGCCTAAGCGATCTAACTTTGCCAGCAGGATATCACTTTTATAACCGGGGAAGGATGCACTGATAACGCCAGGTAAATGATGGTTTGGGCATCCATTAATTACAGCATTATGGCATTCACGGTTCAAATGTGTGATGAATACAGTTTCTAATGCTTCAAGATGGTTCATGCGTTTGGATAAATTTTCTGAAGCCAGTCGAACCGCTTCTCCCATCCCGGCAATTCCTGAAACATTTTCCGTCCCAGCACGATGCTTGCCCTCCTGACCACCTCCAATAATGAGAGGACTTAGAGGCAACCCCTTTCTTTTATATAAAAACCCAACCCCCTTGGGTCCATAGAGTTTATGCGCCGAAAAACTCATAAAATCTGCCTGAATATCCTGTACTGAAAGGGCAATCTTCCCTAATGTTTGTACTGCATCTGAATGAAATGGGATCCCATGATTATGGGTCATTTCTATGAGTTCGGTGATGGATTGTATAGTCCCAACTTCATTATTGGCCATCATAATGGATATGAGTCCTGTATTGGATTGAATGGACTTTTCTAATATTTTCGGGTCAACTCGACCTTGGTGATTTACAGGGAGAACCGTAAAGGATATTCCCATGGGTTCCAGTTTTTCCAAAACGGTGAGAATAGCCGGATGTTCAATGGAAGAGGTTACTATATGTTTTTTCTCCGATTGAATTAAAGTCCACAATACCATGTTATTTGCTTCAGTGCCTCCACCGGTAAAAATAATTTCAGATGGAGATGCATGGATAGCAGCGGCAATAGTTCGCCGAGCTTCTTCTATAATGGCTTTGGATTTTCTCCCGGAAGCATGAACGCTGGATGGATTCCCAAAATGCTGTTGAGCCACATCTATCATTTTTTTCAAAACTTTCGGATGAATCGGCGTGGTGGCACTATGATCGAAATATGGCATAATTTTATGACAATTGAGAAAAAGAAATTACATGGAAATGAGGTTGACCTTAAAGGTCGTTTCGTATGGTAGCGTATTGAACGGTATTTTGTAAATTTTGGTAAAATGGCGGTTGCCGTTTTTCCAGTAAATCAATGGTATCCGATTTATTATAATCATATCGAATAANATCCCACTGAAAGTTATCTCCAACAGAAAGAAAGGCAACGGCGCCNCGGGGATCTTCATCGAANGGCAATCCTGTGGCTCCTTGGCAAAGAATTGTTAAATTTTCTTTTGTTTCATTTCGAGGAATATGGACATGGCCATGTATAAAAATATATTGTTCAATTTCCGGATGGGCCGCGGCCACGTGATTCCGCCAAGCTAAAGCTTCATCCATAGATGGTGGTTGATCGTCCCGTTGATACCANGCGTGGGTGAATTCAACTAAAGTATTTCCAATGATTTCACGATGGGCAATANGCATGGCGGAACAAAAATCAACACCGGCATCTCCCAGTTCATTGGCTGTCCATTCTTCATTGGCTACAATGGCTTGGCAAANAGGATCATCGGGAGACATACCTTCGAGGTTTGGTCTTTCTTGAGTCCATAATTTTTCCAATAGGTATCGATCGTGATTGCCTCGAATAAAAATACAATTGGGAAGTGTTTTTAATAATTNTAATGTGTTAATTGGGTCTGGGCCCAGGGCGAAGCAATCACCCAAACAAATGATTTGGTCAATATTTTCCCGTTCATTGATAATTGAAATTGAATGCTTCAATGANTCAACATTAGAATGTACATCCGTGATTATTGCAAAGGTTTTGGAGTCCATTATANCACAATATACNNTTTATGCCCGNCATTAGGCAAGAAANTATAAATCATNAATNNAATTAANNGTNNTCATNNNTAGAAATCTCAAANTCTAGCTTGAAGTCAGTTATCCAAGCCATGTAAACTAATCGGAATGGAAAGNAGGTTTCTGNNACAAGTGCAGTAACCATTTCCTAAATTATAATAATTNTTTNTCCAGATTAACATAAGCATAATAAATGAAATTAAGTAAGGCCNCCATTTTCGGGATTGGAAACCCATTGATAGATGTTGTTATTAATGTTGAGNACAANGATTTAAAAANCCTTGGTGTAGANAAGGGNATTATGCATCTNGTTGATGAAAATAGACAAAAAGAAATTATGAGTTATTTTAAAAATATGTCGCCCATCTATCATCCTGGAGGGTCCGCACCAAACACACTTGTCNCTTGTGCNGGATTAGAAATCACNGGCGTCATCTCNGGTAAAATAGGGAATGATAAATTTGGGGANATATATAAANCTCAAGTTGAAAAATATGGAATTANCTCACGGTTAGTNATAGGTGATGGACCGACTGGTTCCAGTATAATTCTTGTGACACCGGATGGTGAAAGAACCATGAANACTCATTTGGGTATGTGTCAGGATTTTTCAATTGCAGATATTGATGAATCATTATTGGCAAAGGCAGANATTTTTTATTTTACAGGATANATGTGGGATACAGATTCNCAAAAATCTGCNATTAAGCATGCACTNTCAATCGCNAAAGAGAATAGANTAAAGGTAATTTTTGATGTAGCTGATCCATTCGCAGTCCANCGATATAGGGATGCATTTTTAACCTTAATAGAAGAGNAAGCAGACGTCGTTTTNGCCAACCAGGCAGAANTATCAATTTTNTTTGATACAAAGGATATAAATGNAGCAGCGAATTCATTGGGGCNAATTGNGAATATAGCCGCNGTCAAATTAGGGAAAGAAGGNNGTTTNGTTATTGAGANTGGTAATCTATNCNAAATTACATCCCGCCCGATCATTGCGAAAGATTCAACAGGCGCAGGTGATATGTTCGCAGCCGGATTCATAGCTGCCTTATCTAAAGGATATAGNGGNAAGGNGGCAGGGNAAATTGGTGGATATTTAGCTGAAGAAATTATTCAGATTCCNGGNGCACAGTTTGAAAAATCTGTTATAAAACANTTAAATGTTGATCTTCCCTGGCCAAAATAAANATTGAAGNGGTTTCCNCTTGAAAAAAGTAGAAACNAACCCTAATTTTCNGNGNNATTTTCNAGAATAAATAAATATAGAGGAATCCATGTCTTTAAACATTCGTANACGAATATTATTATTACCCGTTTTGAGTNTAGCATTTTGGGGNTGCCCATCTCAAGAGTACACATCTGCTAAACTATACATCCAGAATGAAGATTGGGAGAAAGCGGAAGAGTTTCTTTTTAAAGCGCTTGAAGTTGAACCGGATAATCCTGAAGTGATGGTTCAAATTGGATATCATGTTCATGCTAAAAAAGGGGAATGGGATCAAATGAATGCAATGTTTGATCAGGCAATAGCAACAGATCCTGATAAAAAAATACCCGACCGGCCTGTCAGTGAAATGGTTCGTAATTACCGAGCTATGTTTTGGGCAGATAACTATAATTCAGCTGTCCGGTTATTTAATGAATATAAAGCATCNAGAGAAAAATCAACGTTAGAAAAAGCCGTTCAGAAGTTTGAAGAAACAATAAATGTTGATACGACTCAAGGGCAAACCTACTCAATATTAGCCACTTGTTATTTCGAATTGGGAAATGAAGAATTAGCGGTANACAATGCAAGGAAAGCAACGGAGATAATGCCAGATGACTNTCAATCTAATTTAGCGCTGGGACAAATTCTATCTCGAACTGGGAACAAGGAAGAATCAGTCACTTTTGTAAAAANAGCAATTGATATTGATCCTNCCAACAGGGTAGCCATTCGTCAATTAGCCACATTATATTATGATTTGGGTGAAAAAGAAAAATCGGTTGAAACCTTTGAGGCTGCAATCAAGACCGAAACAGATAAAATGCGGAAATCTGACCTCTATTTCAACCTAGGTGTACTGAATATGCAATTGGATCATTTCCAGGAAGCNGAAGATGCTTTTATGTATGCCTATGATCTTAATCCTGAGGATACGGAAGCTTTGGTGGGTATGGCCCAAACATTTGAAAATGCAGAGAAATGGCGTAGGGCTTCCAAGTTCTATCGTGAACTCATTGCGCTGGAACCGGATAACCCGGCACATTACAAAGGCATGGCGCGTGTGTTAATTAAGCAAGGAGATATGGATGGGGCGACCCGCTATTTTGAGAAGTCAAAAAAGTTGGATGAATGATTATTTAACTAACACTATTTGATATTTAAATCCCCTTAATTTTTATATTTAGGGGATTTTTTTATCCGGTTCTTTTCCGTTTATTTAAATATTCATTCAGGGCAATATCCAAGGGCTGATCTGTAAATAGGGGGACATAATCTATTCGCTGGTTTCTACATCCCAATTGATATTTTCGCTGAAAAGATTCTATAACTTTTTGGTAAGCCGATCGAATGTACCAGGGTTCAGTTGTGATTGTTTCGCCCGTTTCCAAATCCCTGAATTTTGTTCGGTTTCCAAATTGAAAAACCTGTTCCTGGCGATCCAAAAGATGAAAAACTATCATTTCCTGTTTATTATGCCTAAAGTGATTCAAGCCCATCAAAACCTGTTCCGGATCATCTAATAAATCAGAAATCAATATAACCAAACCGCGTTTTTTTATCCGTTCTGCCATATGATCCAAGGTGGTGCGAATCTGTGTATCTTCCCCGGTGTTTATATTGTCTAATGCACCCATGATTATATTTGCATGAGATGCAGACGCCCGGGGTGGAATAAACTTTCGTATTTTTTCGTCGAATAAAACCAAACCCATTCCATCTCTTTGATTTAACATTAAATGAGTCAAGGCAGCGGACAAATAACTGGCGTATTCCAGTTTTGATATAGACCCACTGCTATAGGTCATGGATTGACTAGTGTCGAGCAAAATGTAGGATCGAAGATTTGTTTCTTCTTCATAACGCTTTACGTAATACCGATCCGTTTTTCCGTATAACTTCCAATCAATATGACGAATTTCATCTCCATGTCCGTAAGCACGATGTTCCGCAAATTCTACACTGAACCCATGATAAGGACTTTTATGCTGGCCGATCAAATATCCTTCAACGACTAGCCGGGCTCGAAGCGCCATGTTGTCTATTTTTGCAACCATCGTTGGGTCGAGATATTTTCGTTTATCTAACGCGTTAGATGTTTGACGTTTCATGTTCGATTTTTAATTGAGTTTTAGAATGCGATTAATTTATTAATTTGCTAATAATATCATCTACACTCACACCTTCTGCTTCAGCATTAAAATTTGGCAATACGCGATGACGCAAAACGGGTAAGGATAGTGATTTAACATCATCAATATCTGCAGTGGGGCGGCCATCTAAAATGGCTTTTGCTTTGGCACCAAGAATTAAAAATTGAGATGCTCTGGGCCCGGCTCCCCAATCAACCCATTCGTTTATAAAATCTTGTGCATTTTCTCCAGGACGTGTTGCACTAACCAAATTTACTGCATATTCAATGACATTATCTGCCACAGGGACTCGCCGGACCAAATCCTGAAATTTCAGGATTTCTTCTCGGGAGATAACTTGATTTAATTTTGATTCTTTATGGGCAGTTGTTACCTTGACGATTGAGACTTCTTCCTCATGGGTGGGATAATCAATTAATATATTAAACATAAAGCGATCCAATTGTGCTTCCGGTAGCGGATAGGTTCCTTCCTGTTCGATGGGGTTTTGAGTGGCCAAGACAAAGAAAGGTTCCTCTAAATCATAGGTGTTTCCTGCCGCAGTAACCTTATGTTCCTGCATCGCTTCGAGTAACGCTGCTTGTGTTTTAGGTGGTGTACGATTGATTTCATCGGCCAAAATAATATTGCCGAAAACGGGACCTTTAAAAAAGCGGAAACTGCGTTTTCCCGTCGTTTGATCCTCTTCAATCACCTCTGTCCCGGTGATATCACTGGGCATTAAATCTGGTGTAAACTGAATTCGACTAAAACTTAAATCCAGCAAATCAGCCATGGATTTAATCATAAGTGTTTTCGCTAATCCAGGTACACCAACAATTAAAGTATGCCCTTTACACAGGAGGGCTATCAGGATATGATTCAACACATCTTTTTGGCCAATGATAGATTTAGCAATTTCGCTGAAGAAGCGACTTTTAACATCATCTAATTTTTCGAGTAATTGTAAATCGGTTTGGTTTTCCATCTGAGTCCTTTTTTAAATAAAATGGGGCAAAAAATTACTAGACGTCTCCGGATGAAACAACACGAATGTCTTGTGAGACTATTGTGGAAGATAGAAATTCAAACCCATATCTCAGCCAAATAATACCGTGAAAAAATCATATTTAGAATTGAATACAAATGAAATTGATTCGCTCCTGACTGTATTGGGTGAATCATCCTTCCGCGCAGAGCAAATCCACAATTGGATTTATGATCATGGTGTGGTTAGTTGGGGGGAAATGGAAAACCTTCCCCAATCATTGAGGGATAAACTTGAAAATATGATTCCGCTTCACCCATTGAGAATCACCAAAATAAGTGGATCAGACTCCAAATCTACCCGAAAATATTTATTTGAGACATTAGATGGACAAAATATAGAATCAGTATTAATGAACGATAGAAAGCGAACAACCGTTTGTATTTCGAGCCAGGTGGGGTGTGCAGTTGATTGCAAATTCTGCGCCACAGCATCCATGGGGTTTATTAAAAATCTGAGTGTTGGTGAAATAGTAGATCAGGTGATTCATCTACAAACCCAGTCAAAATCTCGAATCACAAATGTTGTTTTTATGGGAATGGGAGAGCCCTTTTTAAACTATAAAAGCGTCATAGAAGCTGCCAAAATATTGAGCCAAGAAATGGGATTTGGTGCCAGAAGAATTACCATATCTACAGCGGGAATAGTACCAAAAATCCGACAATTGGCTGACGAGGATCATAAATATAAATTAGCAATCAGTTTAAATGGAACGGATGAAAAAAGTAGAAATACCATAATGCCATTAACAAAGACGCATTCTTTAAAATCACTTATTGAATCCGCCCATTATTACTATAAAAAAATTCGCCGGTTTATTACATTTGAATATGTACTTCTTAAAGATGTGAATGATTCTCCAGAAGATGGTGAACGACTTATTGATTTACTTCGTTCACTACCCTGTAAAGTGAATGTGATTCCTTATAATGAAATCGGGGGAAAGTACAACCGTCCAAAAGAAGATAAAATTCACGCTTTTCTACATTCGCTCAAACATGCTCCATTTACGGTGACAGTACGATGGAGTAAGGGAACCGACATTGATGCCGGATGTGGCCAATTGGCAGTAAAGGATTTAGCTTAAAATATTAATAGCCAATCGCAATATTTTCCCCACGGGAATCAGCTCCGCCCCAATATCCCTTTTCATTAATCATTATTCCGTTAGCTTCACCGATATTACCGCGGAGTTTCATATCGTGACCCCGGACTTTCAAATTCTCAATAATATCACTGGATAACCCATGCTTTTCATAAAATACCATATCCGGTAGCCACTGGGAATGGAATCGCGGTGAGGATACGGCCTCTTTAATATTCATATCATGGAGAACCACATTAAGGATATTTTGAAAAACAGTAGTAATTATTGTAGCACCACCAGGGGTGCCAAGTATTAGATATGGTTTATTATTCTTTAATACGATTGTTGGTGACATTGAACTTAAGGGGCGTTTCTTTGGTTCTATTGCATTTGCTTCATTGCCAACTAGACCAAATAAATTGGGGACACCTGGCTTACTTGAAAAATCATCCATTTCATTATTCATTATAAATCCAGCACCAGTAATAGTTATACCATTTCCATAGCCAGAATTAATTGTTGTTGTTACTGAAACCGCATTGCCATGCTTATCAACAATTGAATAATGAGTAGTTTCTTCACTTTCTTTAAATGCGTTTTCCCCATGTTTAATTTCATTTGATTTTGTAGTCTTTTCTAAATCAATTGATTTAACTCGAGTTTCGGCATACGATTTGGACAATAACATTTTTATTGGAACATCCCAAAAATCAGAATCACCTAAATGTTCAGAACGGTCAGCATAAGCTCTTCTTTCAATCTCAGTTAATAAATGAATGTAGTCAGGTGAATTAAAACTTAAATCAAGAGAAAGTTCTGAGGTAGTTTGTAATTCATTTAACATGTTAAGCATATGAATTAAAAGNACTCCACCTGAGCTAGGTGGGCCCATTGATATAATATCATAACCTTTAAATGATCCAAATATTGGTTTTCTGTATTTAGAAACATAATTATCAAGATCCTCTAAAGTTATCCAGCCACCAACTTTATNCATTTCTTCTGCAATAAGCTTGGCTGTTTTACCTTTATAGAATCCGTCACGTCCTTTGTTTGCAATTCGGTTTAATGTTTTAGCTAAATCTTTTTGAAAAAATATATCTCCTTCTTTCCATTTACGATCATCACGGGTGAAAATTTGTTTTGTTGCAGGATGGTTACTTAGAAAATCTTTATTTCTATTAAAACGGTTTGCTTCATATTTAGAAAGTTTAAAACCTTTATTCGCTAAATCAATTGCAGGGTCCAATAATTGCTTAAGTGAAATATTTCCAGAACCATGGTCTCTCCAAGCTTTAAGCAAACCATCAACTGAACCAGGCACACCTGAAGCAAAATGNCTAACTAAAGATTTTCCTTCAATCACATTATNATTTTCATCGAGGTAAACATCCCTGTGTGCTTTTGATGGTGCCATCTCTCTATAATCAAGAGTAAAAGTTTTTCCATCAGTAAAACGTCCCACCATAAAACCACCTCCACCAATATTACCATTAGACGACGACGTGACAGCTAATGCAAAGCCAACAGCTGACGCTGCATCTACAGCATTTCCACCTTGTCTCAAAATATCAATGCCTACTTTGGATGCTTGATGGCTAGTAGATACAACCATACCATTATTTCCATGTATAGGTTTAGAGTCACAACCCATAATTAAAATAAAAATAAAAATGAGAAATAAAATTTTCAAAGATTTCATTTTGCTTTTATTGAATGAACAATGCCTTCACGACGTTTATCTGCAGCACCTTCCAATCCATTCGCTCTAACAACAATTAAATGGATACCAGAATGTTCACCTGTTGTTTCCTTAACTATATATCCTTTTTGTATTAAGTCTTTTGCAATAGTTTTACTTTTTTCAGTAAGCATTTCTATTTTTACAGCCTGACCACGTGCAATTATATTTGGAAAATCAACAGATTGTTGTGCTGTTAAACCCCAGTCAAAAACTCCAATAATAGTTTTATTTACATATGCAGGTATTGAGTTGCCACCTGGAGAACCAGTTACCATTAGAAGACCTCCATCTTTGTCAAAAATCATGGTTGGCGACATTGAAGATCGAGGTCTTCTATTTGGCGCTACAGCATTTGCCAGGCGACTACCATCTGTTGGCACTTCCCTAGCAAAGTCAGTCATCTCATTATTTAAAAGAAATCCTGCAGCCCATCTTTGGGATCCAAAAACACTTTCAATTGTAGCAGTCATTGAAACTGCATTTCCATTTTGATCAATAATTGAGAGGTGAGTTGTCCCAGCGGCTTCTACAGTATTATCTTTTCCCCATGTGGGGAAATTAGCTAATGTATCAATTATACTTGAAGGGTCTCCTGGCGTTGGTATGGCATCGGGTAAAAATCTCTGCTTTGCTCTATCTCTAATATATTTTGGATCTAAAAGTGCTTCAAGAGGGATATTAACCTCATCAGGGTCACCAAAAAAATGATCACGGTCTGCATATGCTAAACGTTGCGCATCGACAAATGCGGATATTTTTTCTGATTCATTTGATTCGTTATTTATCAGCTGATCATAAAGCCCTGCAATCATAATCTGCGCGCCACCAGATGATGGTGGAGAAGTAGTGCAAATTTTCATATTTCTAAAAGGTCCACAGATTACTGGTCGTAAAACTGCATTATAATTTTTCAGATCCACTAGAGTCATTTCTCCTGGATGTGGATCTGCATTTACGGCAGATACAATTTCTTTAGCTATATTGCTATTATAAAAAGCTATAGCCCCTTCCTTAGCGATTNCTTTTAAGGTNTTTGCGTATTCAGGGTTTTTAAGGAGATNACCGCTTTTAATTTTAACGNCATTTGGATAAAAATATTTTTTCGTAAGTGGATTTTTTGATAATCGTCCTCTCTTTTTAGCTAATTCAACATAGTTTGCTAGTCTCGGCGATACAATAAATCCATTTTTTGATAAATTAATTGCATCTTCAAATAGCATAGGCCAAGGCAATAACCCATATGCTTTATGTGCAGTTTCGTAAAGCGCAACTATTCCTGGAGTGCCAACCGCCTTACCACTAGGTACCGCTTCCATAAAACTCATAACATTCCCATCATCTTTCATAAACATATCAATTTTAGCAGAAGCCGGAGCTGTCTCACGACCATCAATAAATGTTAGGTTGTTAGTTTTAAAATCATAGTTTAAGATGAACCCCCCGCCTCCAAGGCCTGAGCTCTGTGGCTCAACAAGACCAAGGACTAAATGAGCTGCAATTGCAGCATCCGTTGCACTGCCGCCTTTTTCTAATATCGATATGGCAGCTTTTACAGCATAAGGATTGGCAGCACTTACCATAGCACCTTTATTCCAGACTTTAGGATTATTTTTATTTAGACCTAAAGATTGACAGCTAAAAAATAAGAGGGCAAATAAAATATAAAATATTTTTTTATTCATTTGTTAAAGAGNGTGTTTTAAAATTTTTCCAGGAAGAGAATCAGTATATTTACCATTATTGATTGCTATTTTTCCATTCACTAAAACCCAAGAAATCCCTGATGGATATTGATGAGGACTTTTCCAAGTAGCATTGTCAATGATTTTACTTTGGTCAAATATAACAAGATCTGCCCAAAAGCCTTTCTTTATTTGCCCACGATTTGATAGGCCCAAGATTGAAGCAGGGAGACTGGTCATTTTCCGTATCGCTTCTACCAAAGATATTACATTAAGTTTTCGAACATACAATCCAAGTACACGAGGGAAGGTCCCATAATTTCTCGGATGAGGCTGTGCATGGTTTAATTGAATTGTACTTCCATCTGAGGCATGCATGACTTGGGGGTGGGCCATGATTCTCCGGACATCATTTTCATTAAGACAGTGATAAATCCCGGATCCATTGCCAGCATATACCATATCCATCAAAACTTCAGCTGCATTTACCGGCGTGGGGTCAAATCCTTTAGATTGGGTAATTTTAGCNAGATTCATTCCATTCAAACGAGGTTCGGTTGGATAACTTGCGACCACAATACTGGCCGGATCGCCGCCCCCTCGATCATAAACGATATTCCACACAATACCATCCTTTATTTTTTTCCGTTGAATGGGATTATCTAGTCGTTCTTTTAATTTTTCATGTCCGCCNGCTAATGACCAAGCAGGGAATACCACTTTAAGGGTCGTACTTGTGGCCGTATATGGGTATTGATCCAGGGAAATTTCCAACCCTTCTTTACGTGCATTATCTATCATATCAAGTGTTTTAATACTTTGGCCCCACATAGACTTACCTACTGCTTTGTGGTGAGAGATTTGCACGGGTAAGTTTGCTTGTTTTCCAATATCAATCGCTTCTTTCACTGATTCAAGTAATCCAATTCCTTCTTCCCGCATATGGGTTGCATAAAACCCATCATTCTCAGATACGACTGAAGCAAGAGCCACAACCTCATCCAAATTGGAATAGGCCCCGGGGATATACTTTAATCCCGTAGACATCCCAAAAGCACCATCCTCCATGGCGGAATGAACCAAAGATTGCATCTCCTTTATTTCTGTTTCTGTAGCCAAACGGTTTTCAGTGCCCATAACTTCACGGCGTATGGTATTATGCCCAACAAGGAGTGCTAAATTGGGACCAATACCGGTAGAATCTGTTTTGGCAAAAAAATCACCGATTGGGAAAGGAGAGGAACCGCAATTACCACCTACCATGGTTGTGACACCCTGCTGAAGATAATTTTCAACAGGTGGAAAATCTAGACTTTTTCGCTCAGTATGAGTATGCATATCGATAAATCCAGGGGAAACCACCAATCCGGTAGCATCTATGATTTCGAACGCTGTAGCATTGGGTTGATCNCCCACCAAAATAATCTTCCCATTCCGAATATAAAGGTTGGCATATATAAGATCACCCCCACTTCCATCAGCAATTTCTCCGTTATTGATTATAATATCATATGTGGGCGCGGCACATGAAATCATAAAACAAACTAATAATGAAATAATATATTTCATTATTTTCGGTTTCGTTTCCATTTAACAGTATAGGGTAAAATCAACATATAAACACCTGAGATCCATAAAATAAGGAGAACAATTCCTGTTGGGAGAAAAATCCATAGTTTCACTTTATCATGGAACCAGGATCCATCATGAATGGATTCAATAATATCGGATCGTCGATAAGCTTGCTGAAGGATTGTGCCCGATTGGGTATCAATTTGAATTTCCCAATTATTTTTACTGCGAACCTTTACCACTCCTGCCTGAATTCGGACATCTAAGCGATCAATATCTTCCCAACTGTGAATTTCCGCGTCTGGAACCGTTTTTGCAATGGTAAGAATTTCATCAAAAGAAATGGAGGGATTATTTTTTATCTTACCAATGGCTGTGGGTGGCTGAATCCAATTAATCTCCTTTTTAACCTGGAGTAAAATCCCTGTTCCAATAATAATAATGATGGGAATAAAAATAACGAAAGCACCCCAATAATGGGTTTTGCGCGTCCACTTATTCCAGTGAAATCTGTATTTCAACAAAGGCCTCGTAGTATTATGCGGTTTAGAATGGAGTATTAATCTTTTTTATAAATTAAAGTAACGGCCTTTCCNTCACTTTTGATATAGCCCCGGTACATGCCTTTGGTATTGAATGGCATGGCAATATTTCCTTTGGCATCAATACAGATTACCCCACCGGAACCGCCCAGTTTACCCACTTTTTGTATCACCTTCTTTGATGCTTTAATCAAGGAATAGTGTTTGTATTGCATGAGCGCAGAAATATCGTGGGCCGCCGCCGCGCGGATGAAATATTCTCCCGTCCCCGTTGCGGAAACAGCGCAGGTCTCATTGTTGGCGTAGGTCCCGGCGCCTATGATAGGCACATCGCCAACACGGCCCCAGCGTTTGTTTGTCATGCCCCCGGTGGATGTGCCGGCGGCTAGATTGCCATCTTTATCCAAAGCCACACAACCCACAGTGCCATATTTTTTTTGTTCATTCTTTTTCATTTTTTGGATGGCTTTCCACCGTCGTTCAGTGTGAAAGTATTTGGGGTCTACAATTTCAAGGCCTTGTTCTTCGGCAAATTTATCAGCCCCTTCTCCCGCCAATAGCACATGCCATGTTTCTTCCATGACTTTCCGTGCTGCAGAAATAGGATTTTTTACTGTTTTTACACCGGCAACAGCCCCGGCCTTTAGGTTGCTTCCATCCATGATAGAGGCATCCATTTCATTGGTCCCTGCGTTGGTGAATACGGCGCCCTTTCCCGCATTAAAAAGGGGAGAGTCTTCCATGACGTGAATGGTGGCTTCCACTGCATCCATAGCTGTGCCGCCGGTGTTTAAAATTTTGTATCCTGTTTGAAGTGCTTCATCTAATTTGGCACGGTATGCGGCTTCTAATTCCGCTGTCATATTCTTTTTCAGGATTGTGCCGGCGCCACCGTGGATGACCAGTGCGAACTTTTCTTTTGGCTTCGCTTCGGCTACTTGGATAATAGATAAAACCAAAACAACTATGGTGATCAATGCACTTCTAATGTTTTTCACAGATTAATTCCTCCGTGAAGATAGTTTGGCTAATAACCGTAAAATTTCTAAATAGAGCCAGACCAAGGTGACCAGAAGTCCGAAGGCACCATACCACTCCATATATTTTGGGGCACCTTTTTCTGCTGCTTCTTCAATAAAATCAAAATCAAGGACGAGATTGAGTGCTGCAATAATGACCACACCGATACTGAATAAAATACTCATGTTTGAATTACCATGAATCATAGGGACTCCAACGCCAAACATGCCCAATATCCAACTGATGAGGTAAACAAAAGCAATGCCACCCGTAGCCGCCACCACACCCAGTTTGAAGTTTTCCGTTGCCTTAATCAGTCCGGAACGATAGGCTAAAAGTAAAGCACCAAGTGTCCCAAAAGTCAGCATAACCGCCTGGTTCACAATTCCAGGATAACGCATTTCAAAATATTTGGAAATACCACCTAAAGCCAATCCCTGCAATAGGGCGTATGCAGGTACCGTGTACTTTGCGAGATGGTGCTTAAAAGCGGTCAAAATTGCCACACCAAATCCGCCAAAAACGCCGATCATCATGAACATATTTGTTCTGGGATCTCCTAAGGGCAGATTCCAGGTATAAAGGGCTGTAGTCATGAGTAAAAGCAATCCCAGTGCTGTTTTATGCACCGTACCCATGATGGTCATAGTGGCACCAGTGGTTATGTCAAATCCGGAAAATGTTTTCGCATTCAAAGTGGGGTTCCCGGAACGAAATGTTAAATGGCGATTCATGAATAATTCTCCATGCTATCATTTATGGCTTTTACCAATTGATCGATGGCAATGCGGTCTTGCTGCTGTGAATCCCGATGGCGAAGCGTCACGGTTTGGTCTTCTACGGATTGGTGGTCAATCGTAATGCCGTAAGGGGTGCCCGCTTCATCTTGGCGGTAGTATCGTTTGCCGATAGATCCTTGCTGATCGTAAATCACTTTGAAATGGGGTTTTAAAATATCCATTACATTTCGCCCAATCTCCGGTAAACCATCCTTTTTCACTAATGGACAAACTACAGCAGTTACCGGTGAAATTCGGGGATGGAGTTTCATCACCACGCGATTGTTTTCATCATCTTCCCAATAGGCATCCGAAAGAACCGCAAGCATCATGCGATTTAATCCCGCTGATGTTTCAATAATATAAGGGAGGAACCGCTCATTATTTGTTTGGTCAAATATTTCCATTTTCTTGCCAGAAAATTCTTGATGACGGCGGAGATCAAAGTCCGTTCGGTTGTGGATGCCTTCAATCTCGGACCACCCAAATGGAAATTCAAATTCAATGTCCCAGGCTTCTTTGGCATAGTGAGCCAATTCACCTTCACCATGTTCATGAAAACGGAGTTTTTTTGCATCGACCCCCAACTGATTATAAAAATCCAACCGTTCTGCTTTCCAATCTGCCATGGATTGGTCATCAGTCCCGGGTTTTACAAAATACTGCATTTCCATTTGTTCGAATTCACGGGTACGAAAGATAAAGTTTCTGGCCACAATTTCATTTCGAAATGCCTTCCCAATCTGGGCGATGCCAAAAGGAACTTTAAGACGCATGGCATTTTGAGTGAGAAGATAATTCACATAAATACCCTGGGCAGTTTCCGGTCTTAAATATGCAGTATTGGCTTCTTCTTCTACCGGGCCGATATGGGTTTTAAACATGAGGTTGAACTGGCGCGGTTCCGTAAGATTACCTGTAGTCCCGCATTTAGGGCATTGGATTTCATCCCATTTGCCATCTTCCGGATTTCCATCAAATAATTCATCGGCGCGGTATCGCGCTTTACATTGTTTACAATCCACTAATGGATCATTAAATGCACCCACATGCCCTGAGGCTTCCCATATTTTGGGATGCATTAAGATACCGCTATCTANCCCAACAATATTTTCATGAAGTTGGGTCATGGCNCGCCACCAGAGTTGGGAAATATTATTTTTTAGGGCAATACCCAATGGGCCATAATCATAAACAGCTCCGAAGCCACCATAAATTTCAGAACTTTGAAATACAAACCCNCTGCGTTTGCAAAGGGAAACAATTTTTTCCATACTCATAAGGTTGAGTTAAATCTCCGTTAATTATTAAGACGGGAAATTAGGAAATTATTTAGATAAATAAATGGTGTGAAATGATGAAAGAATTGAATCATTTTTAATATTATATAATAATGCGATTGCTTCTCCGCCGGTTGACGAATCGCAATGACAGTAAGNGTTAATCCATTTCTTTCAGTTCACGCTCAATTTGATCGCTATAGGCAAAAGAATCATTGGTAGATTCAACTATTGGAGGTTTTTCTTTCGTTGTTTTGATATAAATCAAAATAATGGTAAGCCCTAATANGCCAATAAAAATAGGGGCAATCCAGGCAAAATAATTAAAACCTTCTGCCACAGGAACGGCCAAAACACGTTCTCCANANTTTCCTTTATAATAATCNAGAATTTCNGTTTTNGTTTTCCCTGTATTCACCATGCCTGCAATTTCAATTTCCATCTCCTTGTTACCATGGTCATATACAGTGCCNCTCCAACAGCATGTGGCCATAAGNCTTTGTTCCAGATCCATGATAAGATCACTTTTTTCGTCGGCCCANACCANACTCAGAANNNATANAATNGGNANGANNTTTTTCATTTNTTTTTGGNNGATTNTTTTGGTTTCTTTTTGGNTTTACGGCGTTTTTTTCTTGGAGGNGCNNCNCGCTTTTTATTGATGAGNTCNACCCCTTCTTCTAATGTNATTTTTTCCGGATCTGTATCTCGAGGCAGAGAAGCATTAAATTTTCCATCCGTGAGATAAGGGCCATATCGTCCGGNTTTNAANACCAAAGATTCNCCGGTTTCNGGATGATNNCCNAATGTNCGTAATTCTTGNGGACCGCTATTTCGATTNTTNATCAGNTCCAATGCTTCTGCCANTTCNATGGTTAANGGCGACATAGNNGGAGGGATGGTGCCNTTTTTTCCTTTCCCTGCAGTCACGTAGGGTCCGAATCGGCCATAGTCCGCTTTCACATCTTCGTCAGAATCAGGAAATTTTCCTAATATTCTGGGNAGTGATAATAGTTTAAGNGCCATTTCAAGATCAATATCATCGGCTGGTGTTCCTTTTGGAATCCCTTTTCGTTTACTGGTTTCTCCCAATTGAACATAGGGTCCGTAAGGTCCGTTTTTAACTAAGATCATTTCACCGGAATCCGAATCTTTACCCAATTCTCGATCTTCATTGATTTCCTGATTCAAAATTTCCAATGCTTTATCCACATTCAAATCACCGANATATACATCNGCAGGAACAGATTTCCGTGTTTCACCCTGTTGCACAAATGGACCATATTGCCCCACGCGAATTTCAATGGGGTCGCCGTCATAATCCAATTGGACCGAACAGGCTTTCCCAATATCTATTTTATCATCTANCATACCTTCCAATCCAATTTGGTCATCAGAGCCAAAATAGAATNCTTTCATAAACGGGACTGCATCCAATTCTCCGCGGGAAATCGCATCAAGGCCGTCTTCCATATTGGCTGTGAATTGACTGTCCACCAGAGAAGTAAAATGGTTTTCTAAAAGTTGGGTGACCGCAATCCCTAAAAAGGTCGGTGTCAATTGTCCTCGGTTATTGGTCACATAGGTTCGGTAGATGATGGTATCAATAATGTTGGCAAAAGTGGAAGGACGTCCAATACCCTGTGCTTCCAATTCTTTCACCAGAGATGCTTCCGTAAATCTNGCTGGCGGTTTGGTTGCATGTGTATCTGCCGTTAATTCATTGCATGTGAGGGGTTGGCCTTTGGCCAAATCCGGCAAAATTGATTCTTGATCTTCTGTGATTCCGCTTCGACGATCCGTACTTTCTACATAGGCAGCCATGTATCCGGGGAANAGTATCACTTTTCCATTGGCNCGAAATTCCGTTTTTTGATTTTCAATCGTTACAGCTATTTGTTTCACTTTGGCTGATTTCATTTGNGATGCCAAAGTTCGCTTTCGAATAAGGTCATATAATTTTGCTGCATCTTCATCAATGGCTGCACGCACTTTATCCACGGTGGTAAATGTAACACCAGCGGGNCGGATGGCTTCGTGAGCTTCCTGGGCATTTTTCACTTTTGTAGCATAAGTCCGCGCTTGTTCCGGTAAATATTCTTGACCAAAACGAGAGANAATTTCATTCCGCGCCCCATTGATGCCTTCCGCCGAAAGGGTGGTGGAGTCCGTCCGCATGTAGGTAATAAATCCCTGTTCATAAAGGCGCTGGGCTGTGCGCATGGTTTTACGTGCGGAGGATCGCAGTTTCCGCGCNGCTTCCTGCTGAAGCGTGGATGTGGTAAATGGTGGTTTGGGATGAGAATTTTTGATCTTTTCTTCCACATCTTTAACCGNCCANGAACCGTCTTTTAATTCTTTTACCAATTCATCTGCCTGTGCTTTGGATAATAATAGNGCATCCTGTTTTTTTAACTGACCCGTGTTGGGATCAAAATCTTTTCCGGTGGCAAGGCGTTTACCATCCACGCGGATGAGCGTCGCTGAAAATGGATTATCTTTCGTTTGTAAGTTCGCCTTTAAATCATAATATAATGCAGAATGGAATGCNTGACGGAGCCGTTCTCTTTCCACAATGATTCGAAGGGCAGAGGACTGTACCCGTCCGGCGGAAAGACTAACTTTCACAAATTTCATATTCTTTTTCAATGTACTCCAAAGTACACGGGAAACTTTATATCCCACAAGTCGGTCAATGATGCGTCTGGTTTGGCGGGCTGCCACTAAATCGCTATCAATTTCTCGGGGGTTATTCATACCCTCTTCAACACCTTCTTTGGTGATTTCTGTAAACTGAACACGAGAAAGTTTTGAGGCTTCCACTTCGCTGGCAATGTGTGCCGCTATGGCTTCACCTTCACGATCCGGGTCAGTNGCGATAACGATTCGGTCGGTCTTCTTCGCCAAAGNTTTAAATTCTTTCATGAANGGCTTTTTATCGGGTANCACATCTTCCACTGTGGCAAAGTCGTTATCCACATCCACACCCAATTCTTTTTTGGGTAAATCTTTTATATGGCCAACGCTGGCCATGACTTNATATACACCACCAAGGTATTTCGAAATGGTTTTTGCCTTAGAAGGCGATTCAACAATTAAGATTGGTTTTGAACTCATTGTATCTCTTTTTTTCTCTAATCAGTTGCAATGTCGCAATATCGCGCGCGTATATTAATGTAAATGAAATTATTTTAAATGCAAAGTATTGATATGGTCAACCAAGCATTTTATATCAATTTTCTGCTGATCCCCAGAGGATAAATCTTTAACCTCTGCCCGTCCAGTAACTAATTCTTTATCTCCAATAATAATCGCAATGGTTGCACCACATTTATTGGCCTCCCGCATTTGGGCTTTCATGGATCGGCGCAATGGATCAAAATTGGTACGAACATTATTTTGTCTCAAATCTTCTGNTAATTTTGCCACTGTTGGCCGGACCCCATCTCCAAGGCCTACAATATATACTTGTGTGGTTTTGNCGNTTAAATCGTCATCACCCAAGGCCAAAAGGATTCGTTCCATACCGGCGGCGAAACCGATGCCCGGCGTGGGTTTGCCACCCAATGTTTCTACGAGGCCATCATAACGGCCACCCCCACAAATAGCATCCTGGGCGCCCAATTCAGTAGAGGTAATTTCAAATGTGGTCCGGGTATAATAATCCAATCCACGCACAAGATTCGACTCAATCAAATATTGAATTCCCATGGCATCCAGAAGGGAACAGACCTCCTCAAAATGGGCTTTGTCTTCTGCTGTCAATGAATCAGAAATATTGGGTGCTTCTTTCAATATTTCAATTTCGTGGGGTATTTTTGTATCCAAAATGCGCATTGGATTATTTTCAAATCTTTTCTGACTGGTTTCGCTTAGGTCNTTGAAATGGGGTTTTAAAAAATCACNAAGTGCATTGCGATAATCACTCCTGCATTCAGGTGAACCAATTGAATTCAACTTCAAGGTTAGGCCTGTTAACCCAATATCATTAAAAACAGACATGGCCAGGGCAATGACTTCCGCATCAATTTCCGGATGTTCAGATCCAAACGCTTCAATCCCGAATTGGTGGAATTGGCGGTAGCGCCCTTTCTGNGGCCGTTCTCTTCGAAATAATGCGTCAATATAATACAGTTTATTAATGGGGCTTTGGCCCCCCAGATTATGCTGGATGAATGACCGAACCACTGGTGCCGTCAATTCCGGTTTCAGAGTGAGGTTCTCACCCCCTTGGTCCGTCCAACTATACATTTCTTTCGAAACAATATCGGTTTCTTCGCCTACACCTCTGGAAAAAAGTTCCGTTCGCTCGAAGGCTGGAGTACGAATTTCACTATATCCATAGGTATCCATGGTGTTGTGGATGGTGGCTTCCAGCACCTGCCAGCGGTGGCTTTGGCTCGGGAGAATATCTTGGGTGCCTTTAATTGATCGGATAAATTCTTCAGTCATTTTATGATATAATATCTTTCAATAAGTCTTCTGCTTTTGCCTTAAATGAGTCAGGAATATACAATTTTACAGAGCCGCCGGGCAGGNTCAATGCATTAATTCCGAAAGCAGAACTGATAAAATCACCTTTAGTGTAGCAGGGGACATCATTATCTTTTAAAATTTCTACAGCCATGTCAGCCATGATGTTTCCATCAAAATCTGCAATGGAAACCCAAGTCATATTCTCCAACGGTTCAGACTCTGGTTTAAGTTCAACCAAGGATACGCCACAGTCCTGACAGANGTTTGTTGCTTCAACATATTCACTTTTACATTCAGGACAAAACATAATTAGGCTCCATTATTATTATGGAATTTACAGTATATCATCTTATGCTAACTAATCCTGACCTAAAATATTTTGCTAAACAAAGCCAGATTGCTATTGGTTATTGGTAACTGGTTAATGGTAAAACATACTGCTCACGAGTTACCATTCACTATTACTCACACCGGTTTCTAATGCATTAAACTGTTGAGATGAAATACAAATATGGCTGTGTTACTTCCAATGACATAAATTTTAATTATCGGTCAAACAAAGATGGTCGGCTGAATGCTCCCCCGCGCCGTTCCAGTTTCAGGTCTTGGAGATTTGGTGATTTTACATTCAGTTTTAAATAAAGTCCTGAAGCATATCCATTCGGTGTCCAGTTTACACTCATCTCCCAGCAGTGGAGATCCCGATAAATGGAAAAAGTATGACTAACTAAATTTTGTTTAATAAGATCAAACCGTGCATTATACTTTACCTTCCAATTTTCGGTCACATTGATGGTGGAGTTGGTGGACATCCAGAATGTTTTCTGTGGATTATTAGGGTTGAAATTATTGTAGGCAAAACTAAAACTGGCTGAGGTAGACCAAAGTTCACCGGTCGGTTTTTTATCACCCTCTTTTTTAAATCCAAAATCGGTAAACATGCCAGCCAGGTTGGCGCCATCGACTCTTTCCACTGATTCAGTAGTATCTTCNTCCGTGGTTTCATCTTCTTCCTGCNCAAAAGAAAAACGCTTCCCNGAAAATCGGAATCCAGTAGAAAATCGAGCGTTCACNAGTCGTGGTGTGGGCATACTNCCACTGGTTTTGAACNGGTTAATACGCATATTTTTTTNTGTATCATAATCGTACCAGTCGTGAACCGTACTAAAATCTAAATTTAACTTTCGACTTACATTGGCGCGAATCGATGAACTGATATTACTCCATTGGAATGCATCTGCCACAAAATTCCGACTNGTACTCATGCGCCAGGAAAATAAATCCTGTTTTCTCTCTTTATCTCCATTTACGATCTTNGCTTGAAAACTGTTGGTCATGGAAAAATTCATNGATTGGCTTTCCCCCCGCGGTGTGCCACCAGCCAGGGTACCGGAGAAGCGGTCAAAGTACACNACCTCTCCATTATCCTGTTGAATCACTTCATAATAACCGGGGTTGGTGCCAAATACCTCCCGGGAGAAATCGGGTCGATAAGAATAACCGATGGATGGGGCAATCACNTGGCGAATCGATTCCATCTTGCCTATTTTGACAGGAAAAAGTCCATAGATTTGGGTATTCATGGAGATGTTAAAAGAGCCAGTNGTTCGTGCGGCAAAGCCCTTCACTTCATTGCGGTNAATAGTTCCGGTGGAATCGATAGCTCCGGTGAATGACCGATTCACCCAATCGGATTTCAATGAAAGGCTGGGCGTCACATTAATATATTTAAAAATTTTGGATGACATGCTCAGTCCAGAGGAATGNGTCATAAAATAATCTGTAAAGGTCTGAGTAAAAGGGTCTTCATTCTCATTCATCATCCACCGATATCCTGTGGTGGTATCATCCATGGCATAAGCTTCCGATTCATAATAATTTTTTAAATTGTTGGTAAATCGAGTGGAATAGCGGTAGTTGATATTATGGTACAATTTTTTCTTTTTTGCCTTGGTGGGGAAGAGGGCTCTTTGGGAGTGAGTAAAAGCCAATTGAGGCAATGTATTATTGGTGATATTTATTTGCTGCCCAGCTCGGGTAGNTCGGGAATAAAATACGGAATTCTGNTCAATTTTTTTCTCTGCCATAAGGTNCCGTCGGGATGAGAGATTCAAACTGAGGCTGTTCTTGGATTTGGGCCAGCGCTTGGAATAGGTGGCGTTTGAAACGGCNTGTTGGTTCAGCCGCTGGCTTTGTTCGATGCCGGTCCGACGATTATAATCTCCGCTGGAATAATAACTGGCATTCACGGCAGCAGACTGGTTATTTCGTAATTGTTGCCGATGGTTCCATCGAACCACATAGTCACTCTGGCGGTTGTCCCATAAATTGNAAATGTCACGATCTTCATTTGGGACGGAACTTGAAAANCGCTGTTTCGTCTCCAAATCCAAATTGCCTGAATAGGCATATCGCTTCACATAATTATTCTTGGCTCGAAGGGTAATCCCATCCCTATCGTAAAGGCTCATGGTAAATTTCGAATCAAAATATTCACTGGCTGCCCAATAATAACCTAACCCGTTAATGTACCCGCCCCAGCGGGCATCTGTACCATATGATGGCATAATCCAACCTGAATGTCTCCGGCCTTTTTGATGGGGAAATACCCCAAAGGGTAAACCAAATACAGGAATATTGGCAATGTATAGAACGATGGGACGGGCGATGACTTTATCTTCATTTATCATTTTCATTCTGCGGCTTTTAAAATGAAAATGGGGATTATCCAAATCACAGGTTGTATAGGCCGCATCATCGATATAAAATATATCCATATTTTGATTGCGGATTTCCTGCCCATGATAATACCCATCTTCTGCTTTGGTCGTNCCTTGAATCACCTTTCCGTGGCGGGTTNCCAGATTATAAATCATCGTATCACCTACCATGGGTTCTTCCCCATTTTCCACCATNGACGGGCGAATCCACCCGTAGGAGGAATCTCTTTCGGATTCAGGTAAAGCCTTCAGCAGGTTGTTCCGCCAGGCCACATTGATAAATCCTGCTTTCAGGTTTATATTGGTATAATCGATGACNGCATCTCCATGGAGGTCCGTGAATTCATTAACCACATCATAGTCAATATCTTCTGATTCATAATGAATCGGTCCATCCACATCCGCGCCGGTGGAGTCGGGGGTGTAGGTACCTCNGGATCCACCATTCACAAATATTTTCTGTAAATCATTATCAGCAAAATTCATGATAATCGTATCTCCGGATGATTCATTTTTCCCCTGATATACTGAATCTTCAAAAATGTGATACAGGGTGGTGGCCATGCCTTCCAGCCGCATGGAATCCATTATACCATCGGTGAAAAATCCACGGAGAATCGATCCGGTCATATCATCGGTAAAAGATAAGGAATCCTCAAACGTAAGGGTATCCCCATCTACAATTTCTGTCCATTGACGAATGCCCGTAGATGGATGGGTGGCGTAAGCTTCGCTGGGAATAAATAGACTTTTCAGTACATCTTCATCATATTCTAAAAATATTTCACTCCCGGNAATGGTCTGATTATTATCCAGGATTTTTGGTTTGATTCGAAGGGTGGTTTTGCCATTTTCCCGGTCATAAATGGCTTCACCGCATGTGGCCAAACGCCCCTCTTCTGTAATGGATACATTTCCCCTCGCTGCATAGGATACACCATCTGATTCAGGAATTTCAAAATATTCAATCCGATCACCCTTAATGGTTTGTTTGTCTTGTATAAGGGTGGCATTTCCATTGGCAGAACCGCTATCTAATTCCGAAAAATAAAATAATGTATCAGCCACCAGNCTGTAAGTAGTATCCCAAACATGGGTGTTGCTATAGGCAATCATGATATCTTTTGGAGAATCGACAAAGAGGGAATCGCAGGTAAGGTTTTGCACATCTTCTACCATGGATACATTCCCGAACAGAAACCCCTGTTCCGTTTTTTGGTCGAAGCGGGCCCAGTCACAATTCATGACCATGTCNCCCTTTTTAAAAATAACATTTCCCCTTAAAAATTGCATGGATTGACCATCAACAGTGATGTTTTCTAATAGGTCCGCCTGTTTGAGACGCAACCGATTATCCTGGGCATAAATTTGGGAAAAAAGNATAAATAATATTAACAGACCACTTCCCCATTGGCTTTTTCGCCAGTGGGGTAAAGGCAATGCCTCTTCTCGTAAGAGGGAGGGATTAAGGTGTGGTGAAAAAATAAATTGGATTAGATTAATCAATAGATTTATAGGAAACCATTGAAAAAAGTCTGAAGGATTGATATTTAGGGATCGCATTAATCAGAATAACGTTTTGGCCAAAGTTTTTTCAGCCGACCTCGGATGTATTCCTCATATCCTAACTCAGTCGGATGGTAAAATGTTTCCGATTTTCCTTCCGGGAAATAATCNGCATCCACAAAATGATCTGGATGATTGTGNGGATATTGATAATCTTTACCATAATCCAATGATTTCATAAGANCAGTGGGTGCATTCCTTAAGTTGAGCGGCACACTTGGGGACCCTTCTGATNCAATTTTTTTCATGGCTGAATTTATGGCCATATAACTGGCATTGGATTTGGGCGCACTNGCCAGATAGGTGGTTATCTGGGAGAGAATAATAGATGCNTCCGGCATTCCGATCATGTGGACNGCCTGAAATCCGGACGTAGCTATAGTAAGANCTTGAGGATCTGCATTCCCAATATCTTCCGATGCAAGAATGATGAGCCGCCGTGCAATAAATTCGGGTTTTTCGCCACCTTCCAGCATGAGCGCAAGCCAATAAACGGATGCATCCGGATCACTCCCCCGAACGGATTTAATAAANGCNCTAATNGCATCATAATGGTAGTCNCCGGTTTTATCATANAGNTGTGTTTTACTTTGNAGTGCTTCATCCAATATNTNNGNTGAGATTTNNCCATCNTTTNCNNCNAGGCTNGNAGCCANCTCAATGGTATTNAGCATTTTTCGTGCNTCNCCNCCNGCNGATTGTATTAATTTTANNTTTANNTCATCATCTAAATNNANTTTNCCTTTAGATAAAATAATATCTTNNTTAAANGCNCGATNNAATACCNNNGNNAGNTGATNTTCNNCTAANGGTTTCAGGGTNAGTACACGGCATCGGGAGAGGAGGGGAGATATGACCTCGAATGATGGATTTTCTGTGGTGGCGCCAATCAAGGTNACCACCCCTTCTTCTACGGCATGGAGGAGTGCATCCNGCTGAGATTTACTGAACCGATGAATTTCATCAATAAAGAGAATNGTTGNNCGACCTAAATCCCGATTGGCCTNCCCCTTTTTGATTACNTTTCGCAAATCCTTTACCCCACTCGACACGGCTGATAATTCATGCATTTCCGCTTTGAGATTATTAGCGATAATTCGGGCTAATGTGGTTTTACCTGTCCCGGGAGGTCCCCAGAAAAGGAGTGAAAATAATTGTTCTTTTTCTAAAAGTTTAGATAAAATTTTATCGGGGTCAATGAGATGAGATTGTCCAATAAATCCGGACAAGGACTGGGGGCGAACGCGGTCTGCCAGAGGCGGCAAATGCTGATTAAATAGAGATGGTGTGGCTGACATGATAGAATTTACCCTTATTCATGCNGGGNAANTTACAGTAAATCTATTCCGTCAATTGATGTAAACTTCTGTCTTNGTATTGGAGACATAAAATGAAATTAAAATGGCAAATANCTGCGTTAACACTATTCATGTTAATGGCGGGCTGCAGTAAGGAAGACAAAGTAATGGATGGTGAATTAACTATAGAAGACATCATTGTTGGAGAAGGGACAGAAGCTGTTAAACATAGTATTGTAACAGTGAATTACACTGGTTGGCTGGAAGATGGTAGCAAATTTGACTCCTCTTTAAATCCCGGCCGGGAACCATTTCGTTTTACCGTTGGCGCTGGTCAGGTAATTCAAGGTTGGGATCAGGGTATTCCCGGGATGAAAATCGGGGGTAAACGAAAATTAACCATTCCACCTAGCATGGGGTATGGAAACCGTGATAATGGTGCCATCCCTGCAAATTCTGTCCTCATATTTGAAGTGGATTTATTAGTCGTGGAATAGGTACACTTTGTTCTACGGTGCAGTAGACTATTAACCCATTAGGCAACCAAGGACTTATGATTGGCCAGTGAAATAAATAATAATTATCGATCCATTTATAATTTGCCATATCAATATACCATAAAGGCAAAAGTAATGTTTGGACGCAANATTATGCNTTATAAACAATGGGAGATGGATCATATTTCTACATTCATTCAGACCCATGCCAATGGCGGGGCTATCTTGGATATGGGTTGTTCTACCGGTCATATGGTGGAAGCATTATCAAATCATTTTGGAGCCAATCGGATTCATGGTGCCGATATTCACATTGATTCGGTTAACCGAAATAGAAAAGTATTTAGAGACAATCAATTCCACCATGTCCAAAATGGATTTTATCAAGAACATGAAGGACGCTACAGTGTGGTTACTTTAATGCATGTACTTGAACATGTAGATTATCCCGTTCAAACACTTAAAGAAATACGATCTCTATTAACGGATAATGGGGTTTTGGTTCTTAGTGTACCTCAAGATCGTATTCGTGGTGACTCCGCTATATTTGAAAATATTCTCAATGTATGCCGCGGTAAATTTGTAAATGTTCATGTGAGGAATTATAAATATGGGTCATTACAAAAAGATGTAAATGCAGCTGGTCTTGAAATTATATCCCATCGTTATATTCATTGTTACCGGGCAAATTCAAATAAAAAACGAATGGGTAATTACAGTTTAATCTTATATACAAAAAAAGCCCCATTGTTAAACGGGGCTTAAAAGAGCCACTGAGGAGAGTCGAACTCCTGACCTACGCATTACGAATGCGTTGCTCTACCAGCTGAGCTACAGTGGCCTAAAATTGGGGCAGATTTTACGGTAATCCGCTTATTCTTAGAATCAGTTATTTTTCAGCGATCACTTCTACCATCATTGGGCAGGACAGTGTTGTATATGAAAGTTTTTCAAGCGATCCCAAATCTCTAATAGCATTTTTTACATCTTGGGTATTTAAATAGCCCATGGTCACCAATCGGGGGAAATAACTATGATACCATGTTTTAGGCCATTCCCACTCCATGGAACCGGGCCTCGCCAATTTCGGCATGAGACGAATATGAGTTACTTTCATATTTAGTGCTTCAACATATTGGGGTATATAACTGCCAACATTAATCTCACAATCAGATTCATTAAAACTTTTTAATGCAGCACCAATCGCTTTTTTTAACGCCGGTCGCTCAGGCTTGGTTTGGTGGGTGGAAAAATTATAATACTCATGAATGACCATCTGGCCTCCTGGCCTTAAGGCATCTTTTATTTTTTTTAATATTTCTTTTGGGTTGGGAACCCAAGCCAAGGCCCACCGGCAATACATCCCATCAAGAGATTCAGTGTCCAATGATAACGTATCAAAATCAGCTAAACATGGCTCTATAGAAAGCTGGGTTGATTCCCTGATATGATGTAAGTATTTAATAAAAGCTTCCGATCGATCCACGCCAATTACTTTGCCGGTTTTACCGACAATTTCGGCTAATTCTGTTGTACAGTATCCAGGTCCACAACCCAGATCCAAAATGGTTTGTCCTATTTTAAAACCAGCCAGATCCCATCCGCGTTTTGCTTCGGATGACCATACCATATGCTGTATCTTTAATCGGGTAAGTTCTTCTTGGTCTGTACCTAAAATATAGGTGTTTTGTTCACTCATTGTTTAAGNGCCGGGTCNATCATGTTTTTTAATGAAGTAACANCATAAGGTCGTAGCCACCATTAAGATAAAAGCGCTAAAATAAAATGTACNGCCATATNTGTGATTTATCTTATACCACCAACAAATTGTGTTTTTTAATGAAGTAATACCAGGTGGCAGTTGAAATNAGAAGAATCACCCCGCCCGTAAAGGTAGTGATTAGTGCAGTATTTACACCGTTTAATAAAATATGGGGTGCAATTTTTGAAATGTCCGGAATAGCGNTTAAAGCACTATTTACGCCTATCCAAGTGGCCAGAATGCCTACAAATGCAGTCAAAATTCCCAGCAGGATTATGCCATTTGTGTGGAAAGGNTCTTTCATGTTTTTTACTGCAATAAAGATTATAGCAGCGAACAAAATAAAAAGGACCATCATAAATGGTCCGCCGTTTAGGATTGATTGAAACATTTTATACCTCTTTTTAATTGTTGATAATTATTTATTCGATNCNAATGCATCATCATTAGATCGATATTCCAGGATGTCTCCCGGTTGGCAGGCCAATACAATACAGATTTTTTCTAATGTTTTATATCGCACACCTCTCACATTGCCATTTTTTAATAAGGACAAATTGGTCAGGGAAAGTCCGATCGCTTTTGAAAGTTGCGTTAGTGACATTTTCCGCTTAGCGAGCATCACATCAAGATTTGTAATAATTGGCATGGTAAGTTGAATGAATTCCTTTAATTCGNTGGTAAATTATAAGAAATAAAAATCATCGTAACAAGTAAAATATTTTATGTTTAACATTAAAATATTAATGTTTAACATAAAAATCTATTTCTGATAGTATTTCGCTGTTCGATATGCTCCATAAGTTTCTCCCCCATAAAATGTAATAGCCATACCAACATATAATGGCGCAAAGACATTTTTATTTTTTACAGAAATAGCGCCAGCACGAATGGCCATGGCTGATAGAAGAAAACCATAAAACCCATCTATAGGACGCCCTGCATATGCCCGCCCCAACCCTGGAATGACCATAGACAATCCTGNAGCCACGATTGGCGATTTTGTAGAATGGATGGTGNGTGAATATTNAATGGGATCAAACAATCTTCCATCTTTGTGAAATTGNCCTCCCATTTTCTGGTGGGATTGAAANGCATTNGGGTTACAGCGTATAATCCGATCCGAAGCCATAAAAATACCCTTTATCCCACCATGNGTATGAATGGTCTGGGCACCATAATTGGAACAGCTGGGCGCAAANTGGCAGTTNAGATTNGTTTCATTGTAGGATAACCGCTGCCATTTGACGATAGGGTAAAGAAATATTTTTTGGAGTACCGAATTATTGGGGTCAGCATAAAGTGAATCCGCTGGATATTGTGCGAAGGAACATCCTGTGAGTAGAATTAGAATAAATATATTGTGGATCATTTGCTTGTAAAATAACATGCAATTTTCTCTTGGAAGATTGATTGAATACATTCAATTTTAGGTACGATGGGATATGTAAAACCATCCATTCTTCGATTGATCCTGACCGTTTTTCTATCGGCCGGCCTATTTGCACAGGATCAAACACTCTATATTCTCCATACCAATAATACCAATGGTGCGCTAGAAAATTGTTATTGCCCTGATCATCCTTTTGGTTCTGTCGAAAAACGGACTATTTTTGTGAAGGATTTCATCAACGAACACCCCAATACGGTTTTGGTGGATGCGGGCGATTTTTTTACCATGACCCATCAATCCTATAAAGACAGTCTTATGGCGGAAGCATATGCCCTATTGCCCTATGATGCCATTCTTCCAGGAGACCAGGAACTCACAATGGATAGTGATAAAATCGTTCCACTTCTGGACCTAATGAATACAAATATTGTGGGGACCAATATTGCCATGGATGGGGTAAATAATTTAGTCAGTTCCCATCTTGTTGATCGAGGTGGGTTTAGTATTGCCATTATGGGAATTATGGATCCCTATGCGATAAAATATTATTCTGAAGAATTAAAGAAAAAGATTCAACTGAGTGACCCAGTGAAAGCGGTGGAAGCAGAAATGGAAATTCTGAAAGATAAAGCAGATATATTTATACTACTTACTCACCAGGGCGCGGATTTGGATGAAGCTTTCGCTGAAAAGGTAAAGGGTCTCCATGTGATCGTAGGTTCCCATAGTCAATCCGCCATGGATGAACCGAAAGAGGTCAATGGAACCCTTATTGTTCAAGCTGGAAAAGAAGGATATTATGTAGGTACTGCAGCATTAATCTTAAATAAAGACACCATTGAAGCTAAATCCGGACGAATTGATACCATGACTTTTGACATGCCGGATGATGATCGGGTGATGGAAATAATTCATGAATACGAGTCCAAAACGGGCAGAATAAACCGGCAAAAATTAAAAATGAAAGAAGAGAAATAATGGGTCAATCCATTGAAATATTAGCATCTAATCCTGTATATATGGCCGTGGCGGTTGTCCTAGCCATTATCATTTTACTGGGCATTATTAAAAAATTGATCAAACTGGTGATGGTGGTAAGTGCTATTCTGGTTTTATGGGTGGCCTATATGGTTTATACCGGTCAGGAAGTGAATATTGAATCGGCACAACAATCCTATGAAACAGCGAAAGAAACAGTGATAGAAGCAGTATCTACAGCGGGGGAAACAGCGAAAAAATCAGCGGGAGAAAAGATGGAAGAAAAAGCAAAAGAAAATTTGGATAAGTTATTACCGAAAAAAGATTAGAAAACTTTACTTTGCCATGAGTTTATCGTTGGCCACACGGAGGCGGCCCGTGAGTAGTTTAATGATACCTTCCATAATATCGCTCTGGCTTCCCATGACTTCATAAAACCCTTCCTGCTCAATTCTAAACAGAACAGAATCTTCCGTTACAGTGGCATCTGCAGAACGGGGTTCGTCATCCAAAAGAGCCATTTCACCGAGGCAAGTGCCTTTACCCAGCATGGCCAATTCCTGTTCACCTTTGTGAATTTTAACATTACCGTTCACCACGATAAATAAAGAATCGCCATAATCCCCCTCAGCAAAAATAGATTCATTGGCATCATACTGAACTTCTTCCGTGATTTGAGCCACACGGGATAAGTTTTCCGCCGGAATACTTTTAAACAAATCAACGGATTTCAGGATAATTGTTTTTTCTAAAGTGGAATACATACTGAGTTCAACTGCCTCTAATTTAAAACGATCTGAGGGAATGAAGTCAAGATTCGTACCATTTTTTTGAATTCTTCTTGTAAGGAGTTCCTGGTTTGCTTTTGACCCGGGGACCTTTTCCCAATCTAAATTTTTCATTACATCCAATTTTTCAGACTTTAGTAAATAATCTAGAGCAATCACTGATTCCCATTTATTGGGGGAATATACCGAATCGGTTAATTCTTGATCCAGACTGCTGGGTAAATCTTTGAAATTGTTGTGGCCCACGTCACTTCGTTCAGTCAAAGAAATGGGTTCAATAAGGGGATTAATAATCTCCCTTTCTACCTTGGAAAAAATATTTTCGAAAAACTCAAGGAGAAAGGGCAGTTTAGCCGGATCACCGGATTTAACCGTATGGATATACGTTTCAATTGGTGTATCGGGTACATCTAACACACCTAATTTTAATAATGTGGGAAGCGTATTTTGAATTTCATTATTCAAATGATCTTGGAGGAAAAACTTATTTTCATCTTCTGGAGTTAAATGAATCGCTTCGTTCAGTGCATAGACTTTATGGGCCATGGCACGGATTTCTTGAGCAATTTCTTCTTTTTTCTCTTCATCAATCGGGTGGATGCGGGCAATCATTAACAGAGAGTCAACCACTTCATTATATACATCCTGATCTTCCCGGTTTAGTTGTGTTAATAATAGATTGATTGAATCATCATTTGGATATTCACGCAGGGTTCGGATTATTCCCAACCGAAGTTTCCGCTTTAAATCAGGATCAGAAAATAAATTTTGGAATGATTCCAAGATTAAATCAGTAGAAAATTTCTTGAGAGATTGGCGTGCCTGGAGCGATGTTTTTGGTAAACTTAAATTTGAAATAATGGCAGGAATCAATTCTGGATCCTGACGTTTTTCAGCAATCNATAAGGCCACATTGCTGATAAGGTTGCCATCATTATANAGGAATGAAATCAGTTTATCCTGGGTAAGTATTTTGTTATTATCCATCAACCGATTTAGGGCGATGGCTTGAGTTGATTCATCTGCCACTTCCAACATTTCAATTAAAATAGATTTTGCTTGATCGGTGGNGCCCTTATCTATGAGCAAGATAGCCGCAGCCGCGGCTGCCCGTGTTTCTTCTTGTTCGTGGGTGAGCAATGGTTCCAAATCCGGTAAAACAGTGGCCAATTTTCTTCGGCCAACNACCATGATTGCTTCTGCAGAAATAGCATCGTCTTTTTTCATGGCGGCAATAATATCTTCGTTGGAAAGAATTAATTCTTCATCCCAGGCCATAGATAAAATGCGTTTGCGAACGTCCACACTTCCCTCAGCATATAACCGATTAATGGATTTTTTCCATGACGAAAGGGGAAGCCCTTCAATGATTTCCAGGGCAAAGAGCTGCTGAATTTCATCTTCTGAAGATAGGGTTTTTTCAATAGTTTGAACCATGGCTGCATCCTGAACATCTACGTTCAGGTCTTCAAAATCAATCTGCCGTTTGGCGATAGCCGATTGTAATTGGGTAACATAGCCGGATTTAACTCGAATGGCTGTAAAAATCCAACCCACAATAGATGCCAAACAAATGATACTTAAATATTGCAGTGCAATAATTTTAACCAGCAAAAAAGTTATCAAGCCGCCCATGCCCTCAGCGATGGATTTGACCGTACCTGTAATTTGGGGTTTAATGGATTTACGTACATTTGCAGGAACAGGGAGCCACAGTAGTTCTAATGAGGAACTATTGATGGTGAATTTAAAAGTTTGATCAGAGAATTTTGCAATACTGGCACTCATTAAAACAGGTGCAATCAACAATGAAGCGGATCCGGCAATAAGGAAGAATGGGAGCGCCAGCAATCCAATGAGAATACCAAATCTTGAAAGAATAGGCCCTGTAATAAAAAACTGCATGATGATTGAAGCGGCACCGGCAATGGAGTAAAATGTGCCAAAGAATGAAACCAATTCGGCCTCAGTAGGGAAGGCCGTACTGGCGATCATTTTAAATTGGTAATCAACCAAAGTAGTCACCACCGCCGATAGGGCAATAATGGTTCCGATTCCAACTAAAAATGGATCCCGTTTTTGTTTTTTCTTTTTTGCTCCCTTCTTAGTCTGTTTTGACGTTCCTTTTTTGGCAGGTTCTTTTTTGAAATATTGCATAGATNTAAGNCCAAAAAAGGCTGCTAAGCCCATAAAGCCGGCTGCGAGGAATAATAATTCATCTGTGCCAAAAGCGCTCACAAATGGTTTAAGGTTCATCCCAATAATCATAACTGCAAATGATCCACCGCCTGCAATGATACTGAACAAGCGTTTGGCTTGCTGTGGTTCAAATGAGTCACCTGCAAAAGTCCAGAATCGGATCAGGCTAATGCCCACAACTATTTCAACCCAAATATACACAACAGGAATGACAAATCCTGTAATCAGGGGCTGAACTAAGATAAAGGATCCGATAAAAATGGCAGATGTCATCATAAAAAGAACTCGGGGAGCTAATTTTGTTGACAGTTTGGTATAGTAAGTCAAAATTGGGCCCATAACGACCGCTACGGCCAAAAACATGAGGGGAAGAATTGATTTGTCGAACCGGCTTAGAAAGTAGGCATCCCGAGCCGTTTTTGCCACCATTGCCATGGCAATAGTAAAGAAAGAGAAAAAGAAAAAAGTAAGGACCATTTTGGCCTCACCCTCTTTAATATTGATTATTTTCTTTAAGAACTTCAACGAATCTCTATTTGATTATGTTTAACATAGCGCTTATGGAATAATCAAAACCACTCTCATTAAATAATTCCATAATTGAACCGAAAAAGAAAATAACAAATATGAGNCATAAACCAATGAATGCAATNGTGATCATNAATAAAACACCNTTTATGAGAAAATAGGATCGAAATTGGTCCATGGCAGTCGTAAAACTGATTGAATCCTTATTCTGTACAGCGAATTGCAAATGATTGGCCGCATTGGTCAATTTTGTACCCATGAATATAGTAATGATTCCCATGATGACTGTGGGGATTGAAAAAACAAGAATAGTCAGGCAATACATGGCGCCGGTAATTATATTCATGAGACCCACAAACTTGGTCCACTTCACCAGTTTTTCCAGCGTCAGCAATCCGAAAGAATCCAGATGATAATTAAGCGTGTTGTCAGAGGATAGCTGATTGATTTCTGTCATATTTTATAATAAGTCACTGGCCAAATCAGCCAAGTAAGACCATTCTCCTTTTTCTAAAGTAATATTGATGCAATGAAGTTATTTGAGATTGAATTGATTCACAAGGGTTGAACCTCTTTCTTCAAAAAATGGCACAGTTCTTGAATATTTAAAAAGGTTTCACTTTAACCTAAATAATGATTACACTTTAGGTACATTGTCCCCGAGGAAAAGGATGAGAACTCATAATATATTACAATTAAGCCCTTTGGCTATTTGTCACCTTTTTATGAAGAAGGTGGTGATATCTGGCCTTACCCTATTCTTTTTTGCCTGCGGAGATACGGTAATTAATACGGAAAAATCTGTTTCCGATTCCAATAATGACTTTAAACTAACATTGACAATTTCTGATGATATTGTCCGTTTAAATAGCACCATCAAAGTCACGGCGGTTGTTGAGCGCAAGGTTCATATAGATTTAATTAATGGTTATGTTTCTATGTCAATAAAAATGGACGCTGTTGGTGGTAAAATAGACGGGCAAAATTTCACTTCTGTATCCTCTACATCAACTACACCAGCAAGTATTACCGTTTCAATAGATAAGGAAGTTGGATCTA
>PAXB01000034.1 GCA_002715035.1 Fidelibacterota bacterium | reverse complement strand
TTTCTTTGGTTATGGTTCAGCGTTAACAGAGCCGAACCGATTCCGATTTCAGTCATTGGCGCGCCANACCGANGGNTTTTTNCTGAAAATTAGTTACCTTTTNCAATCATGATNAAACCTNAACAATAAAATGAAACATCTATGTAAAACTATGCTTTTTATAGGGNATATCAATNCCNNGGGGANCNGTGGTATTGATTCACTCAGCATTATTTCACAGTGGATGACCAATTCANGAATAAACTAAATGAAATNAATTATGACAACATATAAGAAAACCATTTTTNTTTTTCTCCTTTATTTTTCTACACTTTACGGCGAAAATAAATACCCCATTATNCTTATTCACGGGTTCCTGGGGTGGGGAAAGGATGAATTAGGAGAAATCAATTATTGGGGCGGTAAGAATAATATTGAACAATATCTCCGGGATAANGGGTATGAAGTTTATTCCGTTTCATTAGGCCCCATTTCATCAAGTTATGATTGTGCGGTAGAAACGTTTTACCAGGTGAAGGGGGGTCAATTGGATTATGGTCAAGCCCACGCGGAAAAATATCGTATTNTTCAACAACCGAAAGGAGTCAATTATACAGGATTGTATCCTAAGTGGANTGAAGATAATCCGGTGCATTTATTGGGTTATAGTTTTGGCGGAATGACCACCCGAATGCTTCTGTATCTGCTGACCCATTCCATGGCAAAAGATTCAACCGGATTGCCCGATGAAAGTCTGCTTCTCGGGGATGAACTCCCCGGATGGGTTGCATCCATCACAACCATGTCCTCACCCCACAATGGTTCCACCCTTTCTAATATTGTTGTCAATTTGGTCCCCTTTACAGATAATCTCTTGCCCCTCGCTGATTTGATTAGTTCTAAATATTATGATTTTAANCTGAAACATTGGAATATTTCAAAAAAGAAAAGTGAATCAATCAGCAATTATATATCAAGATACATTAATCATCCCGCATGGAATACAAAAAACAGCGTTGCATGGGATTCGAGTGTCCAGGGCGCAATGGCANTAAACGACAAACTCACCATTGATCCAAACGTCTATTATTTTTCTTATAGTACCGTCGCCAGTGTTTTGGATACGGCCACCGGATATTATAAACCGGCGGATCATTTGAATATGGCGAATTATCCACTGGGTTGGGTGATTGGCAGAACCAAAGTTGANATTGGCAATGGAAAGGAGACTGACGAAAGCTGGTTCAAAAATGATGGAACCGTGAATACCATTTCAATGCCGCGCCCTTTTACCGGGAAAAATGGCCCNGAACCNCTCAAAACATTTTCAGACACAGAGCCCATCGAAAAAGGTATTTGGAATTTTATGGGAGAATATGAACTGGATCATAAGAGTTTTCTCGGCTTTTTTGTTGATGATGAAAAACANATTAAGGAAATGATGGAACGATTTGAATCCCAGGCACGGATTTTATACTCCCTGCCATAAATATGTAATTTTTTATAAATCTTGGGTTTATCTTTTGGGATGGGAGAGAAGGATAAATTTAATTTTAATGATCTGAAAACGATCCCGAATATCTTAAGCATCAGTCGGCTGGTATTAATCCCAGCCATGCTGATCCCCTCTTTTTTAATCGGGGATGAAACGTTAGCACGGAANGTATTTCTCATCATGTTTATCCTGATTGGAGTCACGGATAAGCTGGATGGAACGTTGGCCCGGTACTTAAACCAGACATCTTCACTCGGCGCCAAACTGGATACCATGGCTGATATGGTCTTCTATCCTTTCATTGCCCTTTGGCTTTACCGCTTCGAAAGTACCGTAGTGGGAGAATGGTGGATTCTGGTGTATATCCTGCTCGGGCTCTTTTTCCTGAAAATGATATTGGGTAAGGTAAAATTTGGTGAAATCCCCTCCTTTCATACCATTGGCGGAAAAACATTTGCTGCCTCTTTATTCTTTTTCATGATTTCTGCAATATTATATCCGGATATTGCAGAAAGATTATTCCCTGTTTTATGTGCAATTGGATATTTAAATCAACTTGAAGAAATGTATATTTTTATCACCCGGGATAACGTGGATGAAAATATAAAATCTGTTTTTAGTAAATAACATCCTTATAGGGGTTTTATAATTTATAAAAGAGACGTACATATTGATAAAATATTTTGTAAGTTTTCATCTGTGAAACAAAAAACAACGCGGACTTTCTGTTAAGGATAAAAACAAATGTTATTCGATGATATTAATGTAACTAAAAGAAAAACCATCACGAATGGTAAAAAATATGACTTTTTTATTTATGATATGATGACCATGGAAAAAGAGTTTTCAGAGAAAAAATTTGGGAAAGGCGATACCGTCATCAGCAAGGTAACTGATTTTAAAATGCTGGATGAAGAAACGGACGAAATGCTGGATGTAAAACTACGAATTTCCAAAAGACTTGCGGATCACATGGATGGTTTAGAGCCAGAAGAAAGCACGGAGGTATTTAAAAAATGTTTAAAAGAATTAGAAAAACGAAACTTAGTGCGAACTAAAAAATAGTCTTTAGGTCCTGTTAAATTCTGGTTTAATAAAATTATTAGAAGAAGCCTCCGTTTTGGAGGCTTTTTTGTTCATTCCAATGTGATAATGCATGATTTTAGTGGCTGAAATAATAATAAAGCAAAGAAAATTGGCGTTAATCCGTCTCAAATTATAATCCTACATCCCCTAAATTCTCGATCAAAACCATGAATACATATTTTATAATCAATGTCTGTGTTGCCAATATATATGGTGAGGGCCATTTTGGTTCTCCCGTGGTTACTCAGGCACTTTTGGGTGAATCCTGCACTGTTCTGGACGAAACAGAAAAATGGATACACATTAAGCAGTCAGACGATTACGAAGGTTGGATAAATAAATTTTATGGGGTCGTTTCCGACGCTCCATATGATTCAAATAGATCGTGTAACGATCTTGGTGGTGGTATTTATTCAGACGCCCATTCGAAAAATCCTCTTAGAGAAATTACTTTTGGTGCCCGGCTCAACAGCACAAAATCGGACCAAGGTTGGTCTGTAACGCTTCCCGATGGTACGAAAGGATGGACTGAGTCTGCTCTAAGGAAAAACGCCATCGACTTAAATCGAGACGCAGCTGTGAATCTTTCAAAACAATTTTTAGGCATTCAATATCTTTGGGGCGGAAAATCGCCAAAGGGGTTTGACTGTTCGGGTTTAATTCAAACCATTTTTAATGCTATGGGCGTGGTGCTTCCCCGAGATTCCGGGGATCAATCCCGTTATTTTATCAATCATAAAATAATTCGAGAAGAGGCTCTGCCTGGTGATCTTCATTTTTTTGGGACAGAAAAATCAGTGACTCATGTCGCCATGGAAGTTGGTCATGGGCAATACCTTCATTGTCAAGGGTGGGTGAAGGAAGAATCCTTCGATAAAAACCAACCCAATTATAATAAAGAATTAGAGGNGAGTTACTTACATACGGTATCCACGGANAAATGCTTAGACCAAAATCATTAAAAAAGGGACATCGAATTGGTGTTGTGAGCCCATCCTATTGGTTGGAGAAGAAAGGCCTTCGGAATGCAGTGATGGTTTTTCAAAAAAAAGGNTATGAGGTNCAACTAGGAGATTCAGTTTATTTAAAAGATGGCCCTTTTNCCGGCACCCCNCAGCAGCGTGCCAACGATATAAATCANATGTTTTCTGATCCAAATATTGATGCCATCATCTGTGCCCGGGGCGGGTACGGNGCCAATCGCGTTTTACCCCTTTTAGATTATGATCTTATTAAAACAAATCCGAAAATNTTTATGGGGTACAGTGATATCACTGCCTTCCTTACCTCAATCACCCAGAAAACNGGGTTGGTTACTTTTCATGGGCCCATGCTNAGTACATTTAAAAGCANCATTGCTCAATATAATTTGGATACTTTGGTGGATGTTTTATCGGGAGATGATGATATCCTCATTACTGAACCTGATGATTTACAAACAACCATCCTCAAACCCGGGGTTACTCAAGGATCNCTTTGGGGCGGAAACATGTGTCTAATAGTCAATCGACTTGGTACAAAAAACCAGCTTAATACTGATGGNGCTATTTTATTTATTGAAGATGTTGATGAAAATTTATATGCATTCGATCGTATGCTCGTTCATATGNGAGAGGCAGGCATGTTTGATAATATACGGGGCCTCATTGTTGGANAATTAACTGAAATGAAAGATCAAACNATTCCATTTGGNAAAACCACGGATGAAATTGTTTTGGATGTCTGTGGTGATTTGAATATTCCNATTGTGACCAATTTCCCCTGTGGACACGGGAAATATCAGGCGACGCTGCCGATTTCACTGCCGGTTGAATTACGTGCTGACAAAAATTTTGTTGAATTATTGTTTTTAGAATCCCCCGTTAGTAAAGGAGATTAAATGCTGAATTACATTTGGTTTGGTATGATGTTTATCGGTGTTGTTGTGGGCATATTTACCGGCAACATTGATGCGGTAACGGCAGCGGCAATTGATATGGCTAAAGTGGCGGTGAATTTAGCTATTGGCCTCATTGGTATTATGGCGCTTTGGTTGGGCATTATGAAAATTGCAGAAGAATCGGGACTCATCCGCCTCATTGCAAAAGGACTTCGTCCTATTACTATTCGCCTGTTCCCGGATGTGCCGGAAGACCATCCCGCCATTGGTTCTATTGTATTAAATATGTCCGCCAATATTCTTGGGTTGGGAAATGCCGCTACTCCACTAGGGTTAAAAGCCATGGAAGAGCTCCAGGAAATCAACCCGGATAAAGATACAGCCACTAATGCCATGTGCACTTTTTTAGCGATCAATACATCCAGCGTGCAGTTGATTCTCCCAGCCACTGTGGTGGCACTGATGGGGGCTACATCAAGTCAGATCTTCATAACTACCCTTTTTGCCACGGGCATGTCCACGATTGCGGCCATCACCGCGGTTAAGTTTCTTGAAAAAAGAAAACAGTTTATTATTCATTCAGGAGGAAACGCATGATTGAATCTTTTGTCCAGAGTGTAAACCAAGTTTCCAGATATATTATTCCTTTATTGCTTGTGGGGATTCCTTTTTATGGGTTAATCTTCAAAAAAGTCAAGGTGTACGAAACCTTTGTTGTTGGTGCAAAAGATGGNTTCACTATCGCNATTCGCATTATTCCATATTTGGTTGCTATACTNGTGGCAATTGGAATGTTCCGGGCCTCCGGCGCACTGGATCTATTGCTCAACTTTCTCTCGCCTGTTTTAACCTTTATTGGATTCCCGCCGGAGAATCTTCCATTGGCGTTGATGCGACCTCTGTCCGGAAGCGGATCCCTTGGTCTTTTGACAGATTTAATTAATCAGCATGGCCCTGATTCTCTTATTGCCAAAATTGGGGCCACCATGTTTGGATCTACTGAAACAACATTCTATGTATTGGCCGTTTATTTTGGATCTGTGGGGATTCGGAAAACACGCCATGCCTTAGTGGCTGGACTTTTTGCTGATGCGGTGGGTGTATTTAGTGCTGTCTATATCTGTCGGTTCTTTTTTGGTTAGTGGGTAGGTTTTAAGAAATGGCGTGGTCCGGGCGCAATCTATTTCCGCCAAATAAAACAGGTAGCCTTTTAATGCGTTCACCTATAAAGAAACCAAATCAAAATATATAATTATAAAAAAAGACTGAAATTACTTTTATCTAATTTCTCCCTTATAATCCTCTATAATCTGGTTAGCGTCAAGACGACTTCTTTTATATTGGGAGTAAGGTGAATCATTTTCATTATAAATCGAAATAACATATACAGCTACCCAGTTTGTTGATGCCGTTGCGTGGGTTAAATCGGGAGACACGGTGGTTCGCACACCGCCGGACATGGATTCTCGGGTTTGAAATGGTTTATCAATGGTTGGGTTGTTCACTGTTTCCTCGGAATAGCTTTGATCCTGAAGGACAACAAAAGAATCAAATCCATTCTCCAGCGTAATTTCAGCGCAGCGATATAAAAGACGGCGGGTTGTTTCNTCTTTCGTCGTATGCTGGTTTCCGTAGAACCGAACTTCAATCATATTTTCACCCACAACTTTATCTTCATAACCGCCCATAGAATTTCTCGGACCATAAGCTGTCGCGCATGCGGAGAAAACAAGTGTCATAACTATGCTTCCAAATATGACAAATTTATTAGGTGTTTTTATTGCGTGAATCATAATGTGACTCCTTTCAAATGAATACTAATATTGAGCAGGTTCACCTTTTTGGGGTGTTGCGTTTTTAATGAAATCCCGAATATCATCATTCGCCTGTTTCAGGTCTTCTGACCTGAGATACATCATATGTCCGCTACGGTACCCCTTAAAACTAAGGCGGTCTTTCATCCGTCCACTGGGATCCAGTCGCCACATGGTATATTTCGCATCAAAATATTTGGTGGCACCATCATAATAACCGGATTGGATCATGGTATGTAGGAAGGGGTTTTGAGCCATGGCTTGGCGGAGGTTTTCTCCAGTTCTGTTGTCAGAATTATCCCAAGGTCGGACAGGACCAAACATATTGTATTTGACATCTGTCTTAAAATTCAACACATTTTTGTAATAGTAATTTACTGCTGGTGTAAACGAATGTAGCCAGGAGGTAAGCTCTGAATTAAAATCAGGGCGTTCACCCCCTTTTGTTTTATCAATTCCCTTATATCTTGAATCCAATCGACCAATGGTATAACCTTCTTCCCGTAATAATTCTTTCCAGAAAAAGGATGTAGGTACATCCAGGTTATAGGAAAGAATGGATGCTTTAGAAATGCCAGAATATTGTGCCATTCTGCTCGCCGCTTCCTCTCTATCTCTCTGGGTAACATAGCCTCCTTTGGCAATAACGGGCATGAGTTCATTAATGGCGTAATCCTCAACAATNGGCAAAAGATCTGTCAGNTCCTTCCGTTGAAGATTCGATGGTAATTTATTGTGATACCAGGCTGCAGCCGTAAAATAAGGTAAGCGCAATGCGGCACCAAGCGGACCNGCCCTACGACCGTCACCGGAATCAATTCCCAATTCTGTTGGNGAAACAAGAATCACTCCGTTCAAATACATCCATTGACNACCTTGAAGGGCGTAAGACAGACCTGATACCCGTGTCGTACCATAGCTTTCACCAATGAGATATTTGGGGGATTCCCATCTATTCACCCGCTGGATAAATGTATTTATCCATTCGGCTAAATATTTAATGTCCGCATTTACACCAAAAAATGTTTCTTTTTTTGTTTCTTTATCTATGATTCGCGAATACCCCGTATTAACAGGATTCACAAAAACAATATCCGCCACATCTAATATTGAATGGGGATTCTCTTTGACGCCATAGGGCTGAACAGGAAACCCTTCACTATCTACTTTCAGAATCTGCGGGCCGGTATAAGCCAAATGCATCCAAACAGAACCAGAGCCGGGACCACCATTGAAAGAAATCATAATCGGCCTTGATGCTTGATCTTTTATACCGGTTCTTTCATAATATGTATAATGAACCGCCGCAATGGGCTTTCCATCTTCATCCCAGACAGGCTGTGTACCTGTTGTTGCTTTATATTCAATGCGCTTTCCCTGGATAGTGGTCCGNTGCATTGTCATTACTGTCGTATCCGCCGGAAGTGATCTACTTTGGGCCAGGATGGCCCCAACTAATACGATGTAGGTTAATAGTTTTGATTTCATTTTATCCTCCTAAAAGTTATCTACTTTCCGGTAAGCTTCTATCACGGCCATTTCTCCAGCCTTTCCAGATTTAGAGTTCCCGTGTTCCATTCCCAGAATGCCATTAAACCCCTTACTGTGAATATGTTTAAACACATTCAAATAATTGATCTCCCCTGTAGTGGGCTCTTTTCGACCGGGATTATCCCCAATCTGAAAATAGGCAATCTCATTCCATGATTTATCCATATTGGGAAGCAGGTTCCCTTCTGATATTTGTTGATGATAAATATCAAACAGAATTTTACAGGAGGGGCTATCCACCGCTCGGCAAATTTCGTATGCCTGTGGAATTTCTGTTAAAAACTGGCCCGCATGGTTGGTCCACCAATTAAGCGGTTCCAAAACCATTATAAGGCCGTGGGGCTCTAACAATTTACTCGCTCGGCGCAGAGCTTCTACCACGTTGGCAGTCTGGTATGCCATTTCTTTTTTTAGGTCCACATGCCCCGGGACCACCGTCATCCATCTTGCATTCACCCGCTTGGCTATTTCAATCGAATCTTTTACATTCTGAACAAATTCATCGTGGAGTTCTTTATCGCCACTGGTAAGATTCGGTTCCCGCCAATAGATTTTATGGGCCACAAAAACACCCATATCCATTCCCAACCTGCTCATCTTTTTAGAAATTTTATTTTGATCCGATTTAGATCGACTTTTCATACCGTTGTCTTCCAAGGAGCGAAACCCATGGTCGTACATGAACTGCAATTGATCAATGAGATCATCACCGGCGTTATGTTTAAACATGCCAAAGTGAGGTGCATAATTCAAGTTAAAAGGTTTCTTACCCATGGACTTTTCCCAGATAGTTCGTGCCAATAATCCGCTGGTAATAAACGGGGCCGATGCAACCGCTATGCTTTTTTTAATAAATGATCTTCTTTTCATTGTTTACCTATAAGTTGAAACACCGGGAACGGGGATAGGATAATTGCCTTTCTTATCGGGTTGAACTGGCGCCTTGTCATTAAATGAATGGAGTTCCGGCACAAGTTTATGATCAAAAGCCATGGCTTCATCCCAAGTGATTTTCTGCCCGGAATAAGTGGCCATTCGTCCAAGAATGGCCGACATGGTTGCCTCGGCACCTCGGTTGGTATCATCCATTCGATAATCGCCTGCCTTAATTGCGGAGAACANCTCNTTGTGCTCCTGTTGNTATGGATTAATATCNTCTTCACCTTCATGGTTATAGACTNCTTTTCCNCGCTTATTTTTNATCAATCCAAAATGGCTGCTGTTGGTGATCNCATTCCCACGNGTGCCTTGAAAAACTTCTTCNACACGGTTCATACACCCTTTTTGATGGCGGCATTGACTAGCCACCACTTGCCCGTTTTGGTAGGTGAATTCTACAAAATGATGGTCNAAAATCTGGCCATGGTCTTTTCCTTTTCTCACTTCGCGACCACCCATTCCTTGGGCTGAAACGGGCGTAGAGCCGATGAACCAATTGGCAACATCAATATTGTGAATNTGCTGTTCAACAATATGGTCACCACACAGCCANTTGAAATAGTACCAATTTCGCATTTGATATTCTAATTCTGTTTGTCCGGTCTGACGGGGCCTCACCCATACGCCACCACTATTCCAATAAACTTGTCCAGAGATAATATCGCCGATCTTCCCGCGATCAATTCTATTTTTAATGGATTGATAGCTCCGCTGGTAATGCCGCTGGAGTCCCACAACTACATTCAGTTTTTTACGGTGGGCTTCTTTCCCTGCGGCCAAAACCGTTCGAATTCCAGCCACATCTGTTGCTACCGGTTTTTCCATAAATACGTGTTTACCTTGACTGATGGCATATTCAAAATGAAGTGGGCGAAAAGCAGGCGGTGTGGTCAAAATAACAACATCCGCCATACCAATGGCTTGTTTGTAAGCATCAAACCCGGTAAAGATGGTTTCGCGATTTACGTTAATTTTNTCTGAATCGACAAATTTTTCAATGAGTGTTTTTAGACATTCTTCTGCCTGATCGCCAAAAGCATCGGCCATGGCAACTAAACGAACATCAGGATCGGCTTCTAATGCTTGAGAAATTGCGCCGGTTCCACGGCCACCACAGCCTATCAGGGCCACTTTAATTTCACCTTCAAAGGATATCAGTTTTTTTGATTCGGCCGGCAATCGGCTCATTAAAAATCCGGCGGCAGTTATTTTAGCTGAATGTTCTAAAAACCCACGACGGTTGATCGTTTTAATTTCATTTTTCATAATGCCTCAATATTCTTTTTGGGGACGAACCCACAATTTATGTAGATCTTTTTTTGTNGGTTCGGTCCGTGGNCGAACAATACGAAAACCAATATGGGTTGCNTCTGTGTGCCACCACAAACTTTTAGGAATTTGGGGGTCGCGCTGTTTCCATGCGCGTGTAGAGTGGCCCCTGGCCGCCGACCGTAACCGATCTGGATCATCTTTAAATGATCCGCCGCGAACAACCCTTGGGTAAAGCATCCGATTCTTCTTCACCGGATTCTGAACCCCCTTCTCCCACACAATATAGGCCTCAGGATCATAACTGTCCAAGACCCATTCGGCCGCATTCCCGTGCATATCATAAAGGCCAAATCCGTTAGGTTTCTTCATCCCGCTTTTATGGAGTTGACCTTCACTGTTTCTTTTATGCCATCCGAACTGATCAATAATTTTTGTCCCTTTCCCAAAGGAGTAGGCAGTGGACTCCCTGCTTCGACAGGCGTATTCCCATTCAGCTTCGGAGGGCAATCGATAGTAATGGCCTGTTTTCGCTGTTAGCCATTTGCAAAATTGAGAGGCGGCATACTGGGTTACATTAATCATGGGGTATCCATTTTTATTATAATTCACATAGGGCGTCGTCGCGCTTGAAACACCATCAATATCAAAATTAATGCTCCCCATTTTTGATTCTACATGATCAATTTCTCGATTCACAAATAATTCATAAACATCCCAACTGATTTCCATTTCACCCATCCAAAAATCACCAACCACAACCGGATGGGTAGGGCCTTCATCTGTTCTTCTATTCTTTTCTCCTTGGGGGCTTCCCATGCTGAAGTCTCCCCCATTAATTGGTATCATTTTTATCTCCTGGTTCGAACCAGCAATCATTTCACGGTAAATTTCGAAAGAGCTCTGCTCATTATTCGTATTTTGAAGAATGATTGCCAATTCAAGGAATAAAAAAATATTCAAAATTTATACTTTCTTACAACTGATTAGACTTTATCATGAATTTCTATGGTCACACGAAGACCGGAGGATAAATTCTCGCCGTGTTGATTCAGACATGGATATCTATCATAGTCTTGATTGAAAAATGATCACTCATTATTACACAATGGTTGAAACCTCCTCAAGTGGTTTTTTGATTAATTCCGGCACCGTCGTATCAGCCGCCGGATAGCCCACCGGAATGAGGAGGGATGCTTTTTCATTTGGAGGGCGGTTTAAAATTTCCCCCAAAAAATTCATTGGGCTCGGTGTATGGGTTAGCGTTGCCAAACCTGCATGATGCAAGGCTGCCAATAAAAACCCAGATGCAATCCCAACCGATTCGTTTACATAGTAGTTTTTTCGTTGGCTGCCATCATCGTTAATATCATAGGCTTGTTTAAAAACAACAATAAGGTACGGTGCAATATCCAAAAAGGGTTTATGCCAATCTGTTCCAAATTGGTTTAAATCTTCCAGCCATTCCTTTGTAGCGCGATGACGATAAAATTCTTTTTCTTCCAATTCAGCCGCTTGCCTAATTTTTGCCTTCACAGCTGGGTCCTTAACAACCACAAACTGCCATGGCTGCTTATTGGCCCCGGATGGGGCCGACGCAGCTGTTTGGATACAATTATAAATTATTTTTATGGGGACACTTCGATCAGAAAATGTTCGAATTGATCGACGTTTTGACATTTCGTTTAAGAATGTTTCTGACCGAGACTGCATGTCTTCACCGGTAAATTCTTGAAAGTCTAGTTGTTTGAATCCCATATCTTTTGCCTAAATTTAATGTTGCATATGAAGAAAGAATTTAATTCACCAAAACCTGGGAAGAAGCTTTTTGTTTTTTTTATCATTTTTTTGGCGTTGTTCGCAACCGGATGTCCCCACGATGAAAAGGCCGATAACTTTAGTCCCACCGTAATATTGATTTCCATGGACGGATTTCGCTGGGATTATTTCAATAAAACAAATACACCCAATTTTGACGAATTAATAGATGGAGGATCGAAAGCAGAGGCGCTTATTCCATCTTTCCCAAGCAAAACCTTTCCCAACCATATTACAATTGTGACTGGACGATATCCGGAAAACCATGGCATCATTGCCAATCGAATGTATGATCCGGTTTTTGATGAGTATTACTATATCGGGCAAGGGAGTGCCCCAGTCTTGGATGGAAAATGGTATAATGCAGAGCCCATCTGGGTGACCGCAGAAAAGCAGAACCAAACAGCCATGACCATGTTCTGGCCCATTTCGGAAGCAGAAATTATGGGNGTTCGACCCTCAGAATATTTTGTATATGATGGTTCTGTTTCCCGAAATGACNGGGTNGACCAAATCTTGAAATGGTTGGATTATCCTTCGTCTAAACGGCCCCAATTTTTAACCACATATTTTAGCCATTTGGATGATNTTGGTCATCGCTATGGTCCTGATTCCGATGAAGTAAAATCNGCCATCCNGGAAATGGACCGTACCATGGGCCGGCTTATGGATGGCCTCAAATCCCGANAAATTTTTCAAAAGGTAAATATAATTCTTGTTTCAGATCATGGTATGGCGACCACATCCTCTGATTCTATGATTTTTCTAGATGATTATATTCATATGGATGATATTGAAGTTGTTGACTGGACACCNGTCACAGCCATNCGCCCTAAAATTCATNTNGACTCCATTTTTCAAAAACTCAATCATGTCCATCCAAAAATGTTCGTTTTTAAAAAGGGGGCTGCNCCAAACCGGATTCATTATAATAATAACCGACGGATTCAGCCCATTAATGCTGTAGCAGCTGAACATTGGTCCATCACAACTCGGGAACATTTCAACATAGATGACCATGCAGAAAAATATAATGGTGCAACCCATGGATTCGACCCCATTTACCCATCCATGGGCGGCATCTTCGTTGGTCATGGTCCCGCTTTTAAATCTGGCTTGAATNNACCGGGCATTACCAATATTCACCTTTATGAAATGATGTGTAAAATTTTGGGATTAACGCCGGCTGCAAATGACGGTAGCCTTGATTCCACTATCATTTTTCTTTCCAATTGATTTTCCTTCCCACTTCTCACTGCAATATCATATACTTCCCAATCCTTAAAAGGAGGTAAAGGAAGAATATGGACGCAAAACTTATTTGGCTTACTGGATTTGTAGGCCTTTACTGGGCATACTGTTTATTCTGGGGTTTTAAAGGAGCCCGCGATGCCAAAACATCGGCAGATTATTTTCTCGCTGGCCGATCTATTGGTGTTTGGGTTTTTGTTTTAGCAGCCACCGCAACCAGTTTCAGTGGGTGGACTTTTGTGGGGCATCCTGGAAAGATATTCACCGATGGTTTGCCTTATGCTTTCGCTTCTTTTTATGCCCTAACCATTCCGCTCACCGGCGTTTTGTTCCTCCGGCGACAGTGGGTGTTGGGCAAAGTTTACCGTTATATCACCCCGGGAGAAATGTACAGCGACTATTATGGTGGTAATGCCATGCGACTTTTGACTGTATTGGTGGCNTTTCTATTCAGCGTTCCGTATTTGGGTGTTCAACTCCGGGCTTCTGGNAATTTGTTTAATGTCCTTACTGATGGCCTCGTCAGTGTNAATTTTGGCATGTTTGCCCTTACAACGGTGGTGGTGATCTATGTAGCATCTGGGGGATTAAAATCCGTTGCTTATGTNGATTGTGCTCAGGCCATTTTGCTTGCGGTGGGGATTGCCATTTTGGGTGGCATCGCCATTCATTATGCCGGCGGATGGGGTGGTTTCACAGGCGGTTTGGCGGATATTGTCCAAAAGGATGTTTCGTCTGGACAAAACCTCACNCCTGATGGATATTCAATGAAGGTTGCTATACCGGGGAGCATTCAAATGGTATCCGCTGGGTCAAAAGCATCTGGTGGTGCGTGGACGGGCATCATGTGTATGACTTACATGTTTGCCCTCATGGGGATTCAATCTTCNCCTGCTTTTTCCATGTGGGCTTTTTCAAATAAAACCCCNCAGGCATTTCGTTGGCAGCAAGTTGTGGCTTCNTCNATTGTTGTNGGCATTCTNTTGTTTACATTCACAATTTTTCAAGGCATGGGTGGCCANATTCTTGTGGCCAATGGCNTCTTGGAAAATATCAGTGATAAAAACCTTATCCCTGAGTTGATCAATTTACTTTCTGATGCGGCGCCTTGGCTCGTAGGCTTGCTAGCTGTGTGTGCACTTGCCGCCATGCAAAGTACTGGTTCAGCCTATATGTCCACCTTTAGCGCCATGGTAACAAGAGATATTTATACCAAATACATTTCTCCTGGCGCATCTGATCAAACACAAAAAATGACTGGAAGGCTCTTTGTGGTGGTGGTGGCTGGAGCAGCATTAATCGTGGCCGCAAACTCAAGTCAGGCAATTGTTATGTTGGGTGGCCTAGCNGTTGCCTATGGTTTCCAAATGTATCCCGCACTGATCGGTATCTGTTATTATAGAGGATTTACCACTAAGGGTGTTGTTTTTGGGTTGGTGGTCGGCCTGATCGCGGTTACCTTAACGGATAAAACATCGGCCTGGTTTGGAGTACCTTGGGGAGCGTATCCTTTGACGATCCACAGTGCTGGTTGGGGAATTTTCTTCAATCTGTTGACCACATTCTTGGTTTCACATTTTTCCGGCGAGTCAGATACTGCAAAAGTGGTGAAAACTAAAAAACACAAACTCCTCCAATCTATTACAGGTATGACACCGAAAAGAAAAAAGAAAATCAAATTAGCTTGGGGATTAACACTTGTATGGTTTCTTGTGGGCTTTGGGCCCTTTGCTACCATTGGGAATGATTTTTTTTCTGATCCCAATTCACCCGCATTGTGGGCACCCTTTGGATTACCATCTTTGTGGGTTTGGCAACTTATGTTTTTGGGGTATGGTATATTTGTTATGTGGTTTCTTGCCTTCCACATGGGGTTTTCTGAACCCATTGACCCCAAAAAGGTCGAAAAATTATCCAAAGAATTTGTTTGATTTTATCATAACAATCGGGGAAATGGGATGAGACCATTTGAAATCATTTTATTCATATTGCTTGGTTGGGCAACAATCAATGTTTTTTACAGTCCGCATGAAAGAAGACATTCAAAATTATTGTTAAAAATAATTTTTTCTGTTTTCCTGATTCACTTATTTTTAGAGCAATCGCGATGGCAGATGTTTCCAGCCTATATCTTAATCGGTGGAATACTGTTGACACAAAATCGATCGGCAAATTCAATATTAAAATTTATTTTTATTGGTTTGTTTGGTTTGTCGTTGATGCTTTCCATGGCTGTTCCGGTGATCAAAATACCCAAATTAACCGGGCCATTTACTGTGGGAACATCCATCTATCATTGGGTAGATCAAGATCGGCTGGAGTGGTTTACAGAAAACCCAAATGATAAACGGCAAATGATGGTTCAAATATGGTATCCGGGTGAAAAGATTAAAAAGGCAAAGCGATCGTCTTATTTAGATCGCCTGGATATTCGCGCTGAAACGATAGGCGCCGCCGGTAATTTCCCCGGGTTTATTGCCAATCATTTGGCGTTGACAAAAACAAATAGTTTTATAGACATAAAACCCAATCCCGTTTCGGCGCCCTTTCCAATTATAATTATTTCCCACGGGATTACAAGTATGCGACAAATCCATACCTCTTTAGCCGAGAAACTGGCTAATCATGGATATGTGGTGATTGTTCCAGATCATAGTTATGACGCAAATCTCGCTATTTTCCCTGATGGAAGTGTTGCGGATTATCGATCTGATATTACCGGTGATCCTGACAGTATTCTCATTCGTAGAAATCAAATCAACACGCGTGCAGCTGACATTCGTTTTCTCATAAACCAGCTGGAGCGGATTCAGTCCGGTGAAATTATACACCCTTTAAATGGCTATTTAAACTTGAATCAAATTGGTCTAACCGGCCATTCTTATGGTGGTGGTACCAGCGTACTCGCTTCTTTCCAGGATGATCGCATTGGTGCCATTTCAAACTTAGACGGGTGGATGAGTCCCGTCCCTAATAATATTATTGAAATGGGTCTATCACAGCCGTTCTTATATATTGGACGACCCAGTTGGGAAGATTCAGATTATCCCAATAATTATTCAGACCTGGATAAAATAATAAAAAACAATAAAGGGCCTTCTTTTAAAATAATCATAAAAGAAACTCAACATTTAAATTTTACGGATGCACCTTTGTTTTCTCCTTTTGTACATAAAATCTTAGAAGTTGGAAATGTGGATCGAAAGAGATCTGTTTTCTTGATCAATCAATTGTCNTTGGAGTTTTTTGACCAATTTCTTAGGGACAAACCCAGTCCAATCTTGAATAAAATACAACCTGTTCCGGAATTCATCTTTCATTAAAAATGTCCCGAAACTCCTTCTTCTTTATTTCCATTATAGTGCTGATTCTAACAGTACCTTGGTGGTTTTTTGATTATTCAGGTACAATTATTCTTGGGCTCCCGGATTGGGCTTTCTATGCCGTTTTTATGGCCATTCTCTACTCTATTGTAATCGCCTATATTTTAGGAAAATATTGGAAAACCAAGGAATAGTGTGAATCAAATCCCATTGCTAGGAACAGGCGGCCTCATCTTCATGGGCTTGTATCTTCTCTCCCTTATTATTATTGGTTGGCTGGGTCGCAAGGCACAAAAAGAAAATACCCTTGCTGACTTTTATCTTGCGGGGCGGGGCCTGGGNGTATTNGTTCTATTTCTCACNCTTTATGCAACGCAATACAGCGGCAACACATTGGTTGGGTTTGCGGGNCGGGCATACCGTGATGGCTATGACGCGTTGGTACTGATTACATTTCTTTCTGCCGCTGTAGGNGCCTGGCTTTTTTATGCCCCCAAACTATTTCGCCTTTCCCGTGAGCATCATTTTATTACACCCATAGATTTCATTGAGTACCGTTTTAATTATAAATGGCTTTCTATATTGGGGGCAGTATTATGTATAACTGCCCTGGCCAATTATATCTTAACAAACTTAAAAGCCATTGGGTATATTGTTGTTGCTGTGACCGGTGGGGTTGTTCCTTTCGCAATAGGCATTATAGTCCTGTCTTTGATAATGGTCATCTATGAAACCTTAGGGGGAATGCGTAGTGTCGCTTGGACCGATGTTATTCAGGGTACCATTCTTCTTTTCGGTGTGATAATAATTTTTATAACAATTCAATTTGAGTATGGTGGCCTTTCAATTGTTTCAGATCAACTCATGAAAACTGCCCCAGAAAAGTTCTTTTCTCCAACTTGGATTGAAAAACGAACGTGGATCAGCACGGTTGCATTGTGCTTTTTTGGTATTTCCATTTATCCTCATGCCATCCAACGTATTT
>PAXB01000033.1 GCA_002715035.1 Fidelibacterota bacterium | reverse complement strand
CTGGACCAGAATGTTTATTGAAACCAGAGACAAATATGGCCTGACCAATGATGCCAGTGGATATATTGAAGACCAATGGGACGGCTCTGGGAGTTACAGCTTTCACTCGTCAAGCCGGCATGATGTCACAAAACAGCTTTATGATAATATCATGGGTGTCATTTATGAGATACAAAAAGAGTTGGTTAGCGATGAGGAGTTAATGATTGCTCATAACGCCCTTGCAGACGGTGTTTACGAAATGAAGTTTAAGGACGGAAATGCCACGGCCAGATCATTTGCAATTGAGAAATTAAGATATGGCAATCATCACCACTCAAAATCATATCCCGCGCGGGTTCGTTCTGTTACGAAAAAAGACGTCTTAAGGGTCGCAAATGAATATATGCACCCGGATGCATTCCAAGTGATTATAGTTGGGGAACATATAAACCTTCAATAATAGCAACACTCCCCTTATTCATGAATAGGGGCTTTCTATTCGTTGGGTGAGGGTTTGGACTATTTGTCTATTTGACGGAAAGAATATTGTAATAAGATAAGAATTAAATGAAACGCCTCTGGCTCAAATGAAATATTCTAAACCGTGTACGAGTTTTGTACGACTTTTTTGTCAAAACAGGTCAAATCAAGTCATTATATATACAAACAAAAAACCCTCCAATTAAGGAGGGTTTCTCATCAATTTATCGTATTTATTGAGTGTGTGGGCCCACCGGGATTCGAACCTGGAACCTACGCATTATGAGTGCGGTGCTCTAACCGTTGAGCTATGGGCCCAAAATGGGCGAGGAATTTAAGGTTTTATTTTTAAGTCTTTAACTTTTTTCAATTCGGTTTTTTATTAATTAATGTAAATGGGTTTTAACCTCATCCAAAATGGACTCAAATTGGTCTGTGTCTCTAAAGATATTAAATTGATCTGTTTCAATTTTCATGACTGGAATATCCTTTAACCCGCTGGTCCACTGATCATAAGCTACATTCAATTGGTGTAAATATTCCGGGTCGATTGAATTTTCATAATCCCTTCCCCGGGAATGAATTCGCGTTTGTAATGTGTCGGTGGACGCTCTTAAGTAAATAATTAAATCTGGTTTCCGTAAATAACCTGTTATTATGCCGAATAGATTACGATAATTTTCCCAATCACGATCATCCATTCGGCCCATTTCATGAAGATTTTGGGCAAAAATTTCTACATCTTCATAGATGGTACGATCCTGAACCACNCCCCCATTTAATTTATTCATTTCTTTTTGTGCTTTAAACCGGTGATGCAGAAAATAAATCTGNAGATTAAAACTCCATCGTTTCATATCTCCATAAAAATCACTCAGGTATGGATTATCAGCCACCGATTCATAAAAAGGAGACCANCCAAAAACGTCCGCCATTTTTTTTGTAAATGTTGTTTTNCCTACACCGATATTNCCGGCGAGCCCTATAAATGGATTGTNTTTCATTTATTTATANACTTNCCAGGTNGTTTNNATCANTGNNTTCAAANCGGAATGNTTNNCTNTCCANTNCAATTGATCAAANGCCANTGTTGTNCCGGCATANAATTCNGCCGGATCACCNGGNCGNCGATCCACAATATNANANGGNATATNTTTNCCNGANANNTCTTTTGTCTNNTNGATNANATCCAANACAGAATGGCTTTCTCCNGTNGCCANATTCANNNTAATNNNNTCATTTNCNTTTAAATANTCAATGGCCTTCACATGNGCNGNTGCNAAATCNGTTACATGAATNTAATCCCGGACGCCGGTACCATCGCTGGTATCATAGTCATTCCCAAATACCTCCATTTTCTCCCGTCGTCCTGAAGCTACTTCCATCACAATGGGAATTAANTTCGCNGGATTNTTTTCCAGNAATNGAATCCTTCNNTNNGGGTCATANCCCGCNGCNTTAAAATATCGTAATGCTGCAAATTTTAATCCTTTCAATTCACCGTACCATTTTAAAATGCGTTCAATTTCCAGTTTGGTAAATCCATAATAATTGATGGGTTCCAGAGGATGGTTTTCATCCAAAGGTAAATATTTTGGATAACCATATACGGCGGCAGTAGAAGAAAAAATAAATTTATCCACCCCATGAGTTATCATGGCGTTGAGTAAAGAAATTGTACCTGAAATATTGTTTTGGGAATACTTCCCCGGGTCTATCATGGATTCTCCCGCCGCCTTGAATGCAGCCAAATGAATCACCGCATCCACGCCATTTAATGCGGTTGCCACATTATCATTGTTGAGGGTTGATCCTTGAATAAACTCGGCGCGATTATCCACCGCTTCTCTATTTCCTGTTGAAAGGTCATCCAATACCACCACTTCATACCCGCCTTCACAGAGGGCTATTACCACATGAGACCCAATATATCCTGCACCGCCTGTCACTAATATTTTCATTTAATAAATCCTTTAAAAAAACCTCACACACAAATTAAAAAGTCTACAATTCCCCTACTTTTCGTTGGAAACATTGTCCATAATACCATTATTAACTGCATTTTCCGCCTTAATCAGGAAAGTTGTATTCCTTTTTTCTTCATGTACAGGGTTTTGCAAAAAATTCTTATTCCTTTTTTGGAATAATCCGTCGCTCAATGACTTCTCCTTTACTGTTAATTTGGGAAATGATTTTTTCTGCATCAACTGGATATTCATATGCAATGGCATTTTTCATGATACCATTTTCATTGTAATAAGTGATGCGAACCGGTTTTTTATTCTCCCCAAATCGAATGGAATGACTGCCGACTAAAACTGAATCCGCCCGAAAATATTTAGACCTGAGGCCCTTTTCCCCATAGTTGAACTGGTAAAAATAATACAAGTTTTCATATTGATCGAATACTTTCACGCCCCGAGTGACTCCTTGATTATTCATTTGATATCTTGCCACCCACCCAGGGCGGATGGTGCTTAAATCTGGCGCAAATAATTCTTGATTCAATTCTGACAAATTTCGATTCGAATAGAATTCAATATCATATTCCGATGATTTTCCCTCATCATCCCAGCGCATGTGAAAGGTCCATAATATTTTCCCATGGCGATTAAAATAATCCACATCCTGGACTAAGCCCTTATTATCTAAAGTTGCCCGATAATGGGGTTTCCCCCTTGCGGTCTTTTTGGTAATTCCTTCCAGTAATTCTTGTTTTTTGGGATTCCACTTCCAGTAATATAATTTCAATTTTGCGGGTGATCTTCCCTTTTTGCGCCGCCCCTTATCCCAGTTGGCCGGAATAAATTCCACCGTTTTTAATTCTCCCGAAGGGTAATACACCGCACGAAAATGGGCTTCATTTTTTTTCACAGATTCTTTTGGCTTCCCTGTGAGAATGTTGGTTCGCATTAAATCAGTAGAAAAAATCTTGACGGTGGAATCAGTTTGGCTGAACCCGGCGCCTGCCAACAAAGAGATTAATACATAAAATTTCACTTACATCAATCCCCAGGCAATGAGGATAAACACAGTAAAAACCATCCCCAATCCAACCCAGCGGCTACTGGATAGTTTTCTCTCATATTCCATCGCTTCTGCTTCAATAGAACGATACCCAAGCACCACCCGAATTGTTCTTCCCTCTTCGACCAATACATCCTGCCGTGCCAGTTTTATCATATCCCGCATTTTTCTGTTTTGAGTGATTGAGCGCGTATTTATGGTTAATTCTGGCGGAAAATAACTGACTTGATGCCAACCCGGCGCCACCTGAACGGGGTCTTTCACCGGTGAAGCACCGACCTGAATNCCATCCACATAAATGGGGATTCCTTCCGTATCGCAAAAAATATGAATCGCCGTTATCGGATTGGGTTTATCATTCCAATCGATTTCCTGAGAAAATAAAATTGAACTCAAAACAAAAAGCGATAAAAATCTAATCATTGATTCCCTTTTGCAATTGAACCACCTCCATCATTAGATCTATTGCGTCTTCACCTGCCGCCTCTTTTTCACGAATTTTGATTCTGAGACCACGGATCTTTTCCTTGATAGAAACTTTAGAAATTGTTTTTAAACACTCTTCTGCCATTTGGAGTGGCTCGGTGGTATCGTCTTCTTCCATCAAAATTCGACTGACCATTTCACGATCTTCTGCCGAATCAAAGAACGCAATAATTTCTGCCGGGTTCACATGTGCTTTGTCCATTAATAATGTAGCCAGTTTTTTAAGCTGCACATTTTCCAACCGGTTCATATCCAGTTTTTCCCGAATCAATTCTTTCGCTTCTCCATGATCTCCAGCCAATACTTTGATAATCCCCAATTCTGCTTTCGCATTGACGGTGGTAAATAATTGCGGTTTTTTCGTGGATTCTTCTGATGGTGATTGCGGGCGTTTTTTTCTGAGTTGCTGAGAAAACATGTGAACCATTTGATTTTCTTCAACACCGCTCACTTGGGCCAATGTTTTAATGAAGTCCTGACGAATAATAGGNTCAGGGATTCCGGCGGCTTCTGATAAAATTTCTTTGATTACATTGGATCGTTCTGAAGAAGATAATTCTTTAAATCCGGCAGTCTTTAAATGGAATCTTAACAATCCGGATGCTTTTTCTATTCCAATCGATTTGAATTCGGTTCCCCCGTCTTTTTGAATCCAATCATCGGGGTCCATTCCGTCCGGTATTTCAATCACAATGGGATCTACACCGCCCTTCAGAAGAACGTAGCCCGCCCTTAAGGAGGCTTTAATGCCAGCAGAATCTCCGTCATAAGCCAAATATACTTTTGAAGAAAACCGACGAATCTGCTGGACATGTTTCTCTGTGAATGCCGTACCGGAAACGGCCACAACATTTTTAATTCCTGCCTGAAAAAGTTGAATTAAATCTGTATAACCTTCCACCATAATGGCGCACTCGTTTTTTCGAATCGCATCCCGCGTTAGGTTCAATCCATAAAATATTTCACTTTTTCTGTACAGCGGTGTTTCCGGGGAATTCATATATTTTGCCGGATCATCTGTCCCGAATACACGGCCGCCAAAAGCAATTATTTTTCCCGACGCATTCCATATGGGAAACATAATCCGGGAGCGAAACCGATCGTAAATATCATTATTTGAGAAACCGAATAATCCGGATTTCTCTAATACTTCCCGACTATAATTCTTTACTTTTACCGCATTCCCTAAATAAGACGAACTTGCAGGGGCTAAACCCACCTTAAACAATTTTAATGATTCCTCACTTAACCCACGATCCAATAAATATTTTTTTGCTTCCTCCCCACGATTTGAAAAAAGTGTTTCATGATATAAGTCCGCGGCCAATTGGTGAATCTCATATAAATGGGTAAAAAACTCTTTTGAATCATCGCTGCCTGTAAATTCAACGGGAACGCCAAATTGATCTCCCAATTCCTGGATCGCTTCCACAAAACTGATTTTTTCAAACTCCATAATAAAATTAACCGCATTCCCACCATTCCCACATCCAAAACAATGATAAATACCTTTATCCGGTGCCACACTAAATGAGGGTGTTTTTTCGTTGTGAAAAGGACATAATCCAAAAAAGTTTCTTCCACGTTTTTTTAAATCGACATGGCGGGAAACTACATCCAGTATATCGGCTGTATCATGAATGCGATCGATGGTTTCCTGGGGAATCCTAGCCACGATAATCTTCCATGTTATCCAAAAACTCCCTTATCGTTTTTTCACCTAATTCCACTGGATCACGCCAGTTAAATGTGGTTATAATTGATTTTCGAACATGAATTAACCGCTGGACCATTTTGGATTCGCTCATGATAATATTTGATGATTCACGATTGGGAAAAAGCTCCACCATCCAAAAGAAAATCATTACAACTAACAATCCTTTCATTAAACCAAAAACAGTACCCATCACTCTATTTACCCATTTTGTACTTTTAGATAGAAACAAAAAATGAAATAATTTTGTAATCATCCTGACCATTAACAGCACCCCAGAAAAAATGATGATATAGCTTAACACAAAGAGAAGCCATACATCAATGGGTACCCATTCCACGAGAAAAGAACCCAAGCCAACGTAGAGACGCAGGGCAAATACTGAAGCAAAAATGAGCCCAAGCAGGCGTCCCATTTCTTCCACTAATCCACGTCGGAACCCAATCAATCCCATGGCGATGGTAAAAAATATGGCTAATGCGTCTATCATCTTACCCTCATTAACTCACGAACCCACGAAATACACTAAAAACACGAAAGGATTTACCTTGCAGTAATATGAAGAAAAAAGGAAAGACGATACTGATTTAACCAAAAAGTTCTCTCACAAATTTCTGGGCCGTTTTTCCATCAATTAATCCTTTTCCCCGTTTCATGACTTCCGGCATAATTTTTCCCATATCTGCCATAGAGGTTGCGCCCACTTCTTCTACCACTGTTTTTACAATATTCCTGATTTCATCTTCCGGCATCATTTGAGGTAAATAACCATTTAAAATTTTAATTTCTTCTTCTTCGGCTGATGCCAGTTCTTTGCGACCGCCCTTTTCAAACATTTCAACCGATTCTTTTCTTTGTTTCACCAGAGTCCGCAGGACCTGAATTTCTTCAGATTCAGAAAGNTCTTCTCTTTTTTCAATTCGCTTGTCTTTCAGTTTTGCCAATGTGGTGCGAAGAGTCCCGGTTTTTTCTTTTTCTCCCGCTTTCATTGCAGCATACATATCTTTTTGAATTTGTTCAAATACGCTCATTTTTCACTCTTTATCTATTCGTTTCATTGCCATTAATAATTGGTCCTGATCCGATTCAAAACCAATGAACCGACGACCCATTTTCTTTGCGATAACTCCGACACCACCACTCCGTGTAAAGGGATCTACCACCCAATTTAACTTAAAACTNGACGCAGTTAAAATCCGCTGAATCAGTTGCTCCGGTTTATCCCCTTCCATTTTAACTGTGGACCCAACTTGAATATCCATGATGTCACTCCATAAATTAGTCACACCCATTTCAATCGCACTCTCAGGATTCATTTGACTGCTACCTTCGGTTACTGCTTCCTGATTGAACATAAATTCATTCGATTTTGTTGCAAACCAAATATCTGAAATCCGATTAATCCATGTAAGTGATTTTGGTTGATCTTTTGGTGTTGAGTTTCGCCAGGTGATTCGAGTTTGAATATGAAATTCTGTATTCAAAAGCGAATGATACATGCCGGAAAAACGCCACCCGGATATCAGGTATATCGCCCCGGTTGGTTTTAATATACGCGCACTCTCTTTTAACCAGTTTTCATTCCATTGAAAATATTCCTGAATCGTCATGGGGTTTCCACGTTGATTAATACTCCGCCATGGAGATTCGGGCGGATCCGCAATAATTAAATCAATCGAACTATCTGGAATCTTTTTGAGCCCATCAAGACATAACCCTAAAAAAACACCATCCTTAATTTGATCTGCTGTCATTGAAATATCTTCCACTTTCTGGACTGCCGGAAGATATTTATTTAAATCATTAATGGTTAAACCGCGGACGGCTTCCAGGGGATTGGTGAATAACGGTTCGTTCTGCTCAATAGACATGGGGGAAAATTTAGGATATCATAACACTACAAAACAGGAATTCCATTCAATATTTTAAGAACCTAAATTTTCCCATGTTAAATAAGAAAAAAGTTCTTTTTATATGCACTGGGAATGCTTGCCGATCCCAAATCGCCCATGGGTTACTCCGGGATATGGCTCCTGATCAATTTGATGTATTCAGCGCCGGGTCACATCCCAGTCAGGTGCATCCCATGAGTATTGCCATTATGGAAGAAGTGGGGATCGATATTTCTCACCATACATCAGATTTCGTAGATGATTATCTCGATGTGGGCATTGACACTGTTATTACGGTCTGTGACAACGCGAATCAAGTATGTCCCACCTTTCCCGGTGATGTTGAACGCATCCATTGGAGTATCGACGACCCCTTTCGCGGATGGAGTTTTAACGCCAATCAATTAGATAGTTTTCGGGAAACAAGGAGAAATCTTCGTCGTCGGCTTGAATCTTTTTTAGATTCGCACTAATATTTTGTACAGACAGGAATGTCTGTACAACGGGTTTTGGTCTTTAATTGATAATTCAATTAGTCTATTCCGTTTCTGCAATTTTTAATAAATACTGACCGTATTGGTTGTTGGCCATTTCATTCCCCAGGGATACCAGTTGAACCTTGTCAATATAGCCCATTCTAAATGCTATTTCTTCAATACAGGATATTTTCATTCCCTGACGTTTTTCCAATGTTTGAACAAATTGAGATGCCTCTAACAAAGAGTCATGGGTTCCTGTGTCGAGCCAGGCATATCCACGTCCCATTTGTTCTACTTTTAAGCGACCCTGGGCAAGATAGGTTTTATTTACATCGGTAATTTCTAATTCACCACGGGGGGACGGCTTTTGTTCTTTGGCAACTGTGACCACATCATTTGGGTAGAAGTACAAACCCGATACCGCATAATTACTTTTAGCCACTTTGGGTTTTTCTTCAATAGAAACAGCATTTCCATTTGAATCAAATTCCACTACACCATATCGTTCCGGGTCATTCACATAATATCCAAAAACCACTGCATTCTGTGTTGACTCTACTGTTTGAACGCTTCCCTGGAGGCGCGCTGGAAGCTGCCCACCGTAAAAAACATTATCTCCAAGAATGAGGCAGACATCATCATCACCGATAAATTCGTCTCCCAAAATAAATGCTTGCGCCAATCCATCCGGTGATGGCTGTACTTTATACGAAATGGACATTCCCAGTTGGGATCCATCGCCCAGTAGATATTCATATTTCGGTGTATCTTCCGGTGTAGAAATAACCAGAATCTCCTTTATGCCCGCCAGCATTAAAGTGGATAGTGGATAATAAACCATGGGTTTATCGTAGATGGGCATGAGCTGTTTGCTCGCCACTTTTGTAACAGGATATAGCCGTGTGCCGCTGCCGCCAGCCAATATAATTCCTTTCATATTGTCCTCAATTCATTATGGATAATTGTATAATTCTGAGTCATTTAAGTTTGAAGTTAAGCAGATGTTCCGTTTTTCTCAGAATTAAAGTTTTTCTATTTTTATAGTGGATGCGCACTTCCGGAATGATTTAATCGAAACATTTTGGGTAAGCTCCCTAACTTTTCGATAGTAATAGAAATCACACCAAACGACTCTTCAACCTTTCCCCTGAGGATAAACAGGTTTTCCCACAACAGTAGATCGCCATATTTCTGGAACGCTTCCGGAAAAAGGACACATTCATAAATATCTGTTTCATCTTCTAATGTCAAAAATTCCATGGCTTCTCTATTTTTTACTGTGGCCGTTTCCTTCCGCGTAATGTACACACCGGCTAAGTGAATGGTCCGACCAATGTATTTGTGTAAATCTTTCGCCTTGCGCACGCGACTGTTAATTATTGGGAAATAAGGTTCTAAGGGATGTTCCGAAATAGGAAACCCAAATGATTCAATTTCCAAATGGCGTTGGTCTTTTTTACTTAGCCTGTCATTCTGGGTTAGTTTGCTCTGGGCGGATTCAAATCGAAACACACTACTGTTCTGCGTGGTATTATTTTCTCCCAAACAAAACCAAGCTGCGCGATAAGCAATTTCCTGATGAGATAATTCCGGCGCCAATGCAGCAAAACACCCTGCATTTGTCAGGGCCATAACATCCGATAGATTGGGATCAACGCGCATGAAAAAATCATCAAGGGATGAAAAACAACCGGCTTTTCGTTCATCTAATATTTCTTTGATTGTTTTTTTCTGCAGGTTGCGAATGCTCATAAATCCCATGCGAATTTTATTTTTTTGCCCTCGATATTCTATCCAACTTCGGTTCACATCCGGTGGTAGAATTTGAACCCCAAACCGGCGCGCTTCACTGAGGTAAGCGAAGGGTGAATAGAATCCACCCTGATTGGAAATCACTGCCGCCAAAAACTCTGCTGGGAAATGGGATTTGAGATATGCNCAGGTAAAAGAAAGCATGGCAAAAGATGCGGAATGGGGTTTGCANAATGAGTAACCCACAAAAGAACGAATCATACTCCACACTTCAGTAATGAGTTCCTCTTCATAACCACGTTTTTTTGCACCTAAAAAAAACTTATTTTTCCAATTTTTAATCAANTGCTGCATCGAATCCCGNCTCATGGTTTTTCGCAAAGNTTCTGCTTCGGCATACCCCATTCCCGCCATGACTTGCGCCACCATGGATACTTGTTCTTCATATACCATAATACCATAACTCTCTTTTAAAAAATCTAAATCCGGATGTTTGATTTTCCATGGTTTTCCGNGGATTCNCTCCAGCATCATATTGGTGAAACGGTTTGCCGCCGGGCGGATAATGGAGGAATAAATCACCACATGTTCAAAATCCACTACACCGGCTTTGGCTAAGAGCTGNCGCGTGGCAGGGCTTTCGATATAGAATACACCCATGGTCTTTCCGCCCTTCATCAGTTCAGCTGTTTTCTCATCTCCAATCGGTTGGATTTTATGATAATCTAAATGTCGGTTTTTTGTTGCCGCTTCACCATAATTCAAATTGATTTGTTTAATCGTATCTCGCACCACCGCCAAGCTGCGATTGCCCAGAATATCAATTTTCAGAAGTCCCGAATCCTCCACCTGATCTTTTTCCCATTCNACAATCTGTACACCTTTAGNCGCTGTGAGNACCGGTACATATTTTCGGATTTCATCAGGAACAATCACCACGCCGCCGGGATGCACAGATGGATGTCGAAAAGCACCCACTACTTTTTCACTTTCCCGCAGGATCATTTCTAANGTTTCGTCCAGTTCTATATTTTCAAACCGNGCGTCGGTTTTTACCCAGTTCAGTAAATCNCTCNGGGATGCAACCCAGCCAATCCGTTTGGTAATTGTATTAATTTCTTCATTGGANAACCCATACACTTTTGCNACTTCACGAATCGCAGATCNTGGCTTCATAAACACCTGACTACATACCATCCCCGTTCGTTCGTTGCCATATTTTTTAAAAACGTAATCCAAGATATTGTCCCGCTCGTCCCAGGGNAAATCCACATCAATATCCGGCATATTACTCCGCTCGGGATGAATAAAACGTTCGAACTGCAGGTTGTATTNAATGGGGTCCACCTGAGTGATCATTAAACAATAACTCACAATGGATGCGGCGGCGGAACCACGTCCGATGGTGGCGCGCGTTTGCTTCACAATATCTTCTACCACCAAAAAGTAGGGGGCAAACCCCTTGGCTGTAATCAGGGCCAATTCATAATCAATGCGACTCTGTATTTNAGTTGTAACTTTTTNGTAACGCTTCTGTGCACCTGCTTCCACTTTTTCTTTCAATATTCGGTTGGACCNACGTGTATCTTTTAAGGATAAATACGGAAAAATTGTATTTACAAATGACCAGTCCCGCTTGCAACGTTCCGCCAAATAGGTGCTGTTATTGATNGCTTCCAGACTGTTGGGAAATCGCCGCACCATATCTTTCTCTGAACAAAACCAGTGTTTTTCAGGCTTGCANNCATCTTCCNNAAGTTGNGACAGGGTTGTGTTTAAATCGATGGCACGTAATATGCGGTGAGCAGACGCATCTTCTTTTTGGATAAAATACACATCCCCCGTGACCACCATTTCCAATTTGAACTTTTGAGATAATTTTTGTGCAAAATGTTCCGTTACACCGGGGCGTAATTCCACAAATAAATGACTGTTGGGAATGATTTTACTCAGAGAAAATAGAGTCGCCTTATCATGGGATAATACAAACAGACCACCCGAACGGTTGGCTAAAATATCAGCGATAGATTGAGATGGGTTATCGTGAACAGCCGAAGTGGCGCGGCAAATGTTTTCATATCCACATTGATTTTCTGCCAGTAAAATAGCTTCGCCCTGATTGGTGATCAGGTTGACGCCGGCAATGGGTTCTATCTCAGCGGCACGGGCGTGCTGGACAAAACGAATGAATCCCCACAAGCCATTCGTTTCTGTCAATGCCAGGTGGTTCATCCCTTGGTTGCGTGCCGCAGTGAGTAGCGCCGGTTGGGAAGCGGTTCCGGACATTCGGGAATAGTGGGAATGGACATTCAAATGCGTAAACATGGTTCATTGAGGACTTTCCATATTGTACTTCTTTCTAAGAATATCCATGGCAGATGAAATGCGATCTTGTTCTGTATCTTTTTCAAACAATTCCATTTGTTTGGCCACCTGCATAAAACCAGATAGGTCTATCAAAATAGTTCGGATACGGTTTCGGCGCGTATTGGCTTTTTGAAACAGTCGCCATGTTTCAGTCAAAATAGTAGCATCATTATTTTTAAAAAATTGTCCATGAACTTCATATTTAAACCCATCTGTATAATGGATTTCCACCCGAACTTTTTTTGCAATCTGGGACCGCTGCCTGAGCTTAAATGCCACCTGCTCTGATAATCGTTTCACTTCAGACCACAATATAGTTGTGTCATTGGTATCCTCTGTCAAAACGGTCTGTTCCACGATATGATCCTTCATAACAGAGGGACGCACCACGGATAAATCCTGCCCGTGCACTTCCCGGGAAAGGGGCAATGCATACCGCCCAAACAATCGCCGGGTATCGGTTGCTGAATTCACAAGCGCTTGAATTTGTCTCACCTGGTTCAGAATCAAAAACTTGATCAGTTTCCAAACCGTGGGTTCATGAACAGTGGGAATGACAGGCGCATCCAAAGGGGATAAAAATTGGATCTCATCCCCTACCATGATACGATGGATTGTATCGGGAACAACAGATGTGGAAATACGGCTCACCAGTTTATTCTGACTGATACCCAAAACTGGATTAAGCCCAACGTGGTTTTGAACCAATTTTGATATGTTTGANCCCGTTTGCTCATGACTTTTATAGATGCGTTCCATGCCNGTCATATCCAAATAAAACTTCCCATAACCAGATGGTTCTACAATAGGCGTAAATCGTTGAACGGTGGAATAGATATATTGGTTTAGTCGTGCATAAAGCGATTGGTTATAAGGCAAAAGCTGCGCACCATGACTCATCCGTCGGGCCAACGAAACTTTCATTCCCCGGCGCAAACCTTCATCTTGTGCTTCTTTAGACACAGATACCAACGTACCATTTTGATGATGAGAAGAAATAATNGCAATGGGGCGCGTACGCAGGGATGCGTCCAGGCGGCGCTCAGCCTGCAGTTCAAAATCTCTTAAACGAAGGTGAAATACAGTGGGGTGCATACTTTAAACACAAAATGCACCAAGAATACATTTTTCAACCAAAATATCCGGACGCAGTTCTATATTTATGTTTCATTAATATTCCCGGAAGGAATAGAGAAGCACGCCGTTGATTTTGAAATGATCTGTTTTATGGACCATAATCACAGGAAAATCCGGATTACGGGGATGAAGTTCCACATGGCCATTGGTTGGTTGATAACGTTTGAGTGTGGCCTCACCATTAATAAGGGCAACAACAATCTGCCCCGGATTTGCTTCCGCGGTTTTCCGCACAATAATATAATCGCCATCTTCAATATGATCTCCCACCATAGAATCGCCTTTGACCTGAAGTACAAAATTATCCGGATGAATAAAAGGCGGCGGCACAGAAATCGATTCTGCATTTTCCAATGCTTCGATGGGCTCCCCCGCAGCAATTAAACCCAACAATGGCAGGCGGGCCGGTGTGGCGGGCTCCTCATGAGTAAGGGCTAAAGCCCGCTTGCCGTTAGGTCCTTTGGAACGATCGAGATGGCCGTTGTGAGTCAGGGCATTGACATACCAGTGAACCGTCCCCAAGGATGCAAATCCCATTCCATCCATGATTTCTTCATAGGAAGGGGCTTGGCCATATTCAACGGTATGACGTTGAACAAAGCTCAAAAACTTTTGCTGTTTGAATGATAAATCCATTTGATTATTCAGCCGCTAAGGACATGATAAATTTTCTTTTTTCATAAATTTCTTTGCATCTTTACGTTAACCTTTTATTCTCGTAAGTTACTCGTAAGTATATTACATAATTTTATTTACTTAATACAAGTNCTTTACATTACTTTCTGATATGGTAGCTATTTTTCTTAGATATAGCACAATTTTTCTATGGATTGCTTGCATCAACGGGCAGGTGATTATAACTGAAGTCATGTATAATCTCGAGGGAAGCGATAACAAGCATTCTTCTGCTGTGGGTACTTACTTAGCAGCTTGTGTGTTTTTTAAAATGATTACAGGGGAATCCCCGTTAGGGCTTTCAAGGCGATTTGAAAGAAAAGATGAGTTTGGTAAAAAAGTGTTCTTAGGAATGGTCGAAAAAAGCGCAGCTCTTAAATGTCAAACGCTTGTAGATGAAATGAAAATAAAATAAAAAAGGCCCTGTTATTAGCAGGGCCTTTTATCCATAATATTTGTTAGAAAATCTTAGAAAGAATATGTAGCTACTAGGGAAATACTTGTAAAATCACCTTCAAAAAAATCAAAGCCATCTTCTCCACCCTCAATTTCAGTGGCGGATAAAGTCATGGATTGATAAAGTAATTCAGCGCCTATAGGCATCACAGGTAGCTTAGCCCTTATTCCAATGCCCCAAGTGATCGCTGGGTCATATGCATCAATAAATTTAAAGGATTCACCTTCTATTTCACCACTTCCCATAGGTAACCACATTCCTGCGCGTATAATGCCTCTAAGAAATGGTACGCCTANAGGTATCCTTACTAATCCATACCCCATTAATGCGCTTGGAAACACTTTTTCACTAGTTGTTTCAGATTCAGATATTTTTTCGCCTAAATAAGTGCCACTTAAGGTCATTTCAGCATCACCAACTTGTGACATAAAATATTCTACTCCTACTCCAGNNATTCCAAATAATGTTTTTTCATAGCCAACTCTAATTCCGAGTTTGCTTATCTGTTCTAGGGACACTGAAGCTATACCTTCAAAACCGCCCCCTTCTTTTACACCACCATTAAGGTCTATTCCAACTCTCAATTGAGCAGAGGCAAATGTTGTAAGTGTAATAATTAGTAAACTGATTTTTTTCATTTCATTTAATCTCCTTATGGTATTAGTTGCACAAGNTAAGGCTAATATTTCTTAAAAGGTTAATAAAAAAATAACATCCTAAAAACTTGGTGAATCCTATTTTAAGTTGTAAGAGGGGCCACTGCACAACAAATATCTGGGGAATCTTCGCCATATGGAACTAACAAATAAAAAATGCGTATATATTTCTAATTCATTGAAAGGAAATCAAAATGTCTAAATGGTTNTTAACAATTTTATTGTTCGGCGGGATTGCAATCGGTCAACAAAACAAAGTGATTGTTCAAAAAAAAACNATCCATAAAAACGATAAAGAACAAACTGTAGAAGTGACGACAGATGGAGATGAAATGACTATCGTTGTGGAACGAGATGGTGAAAAAAATGAATACACCATTAATCTTGATGACAAAAAAGCATTAAAAGGTATCAAAGAAAAATTAGCCGATATGAATGTCGATATCAAAACAATGATGATTGATAATGACAATGTTTATTCCATTCATTCCGGTGGATATCTTGGTGTTCAAATTCAAGAATTAACAGATGGATTAAGAGATTATTTCAAAGTAAAAAGTGATGATGGTGTTTTGATTTCAGAAGTGGTAGAAGACAGTCCCGCTGAAAAGGCCAAACTAAAAGTGGGGGATATCATCGTTTCAGTGAATGGTGATGGCGTCTCTACCACTTCTGAATTACAGCGGGCAATTTCCCGTGAGGGTTCTGGCGCTGATGTTTCATTGGAAGTCATTCGAAAAGGACGAAAAAAAGACTACANAGCAANCCTTGGTTCACAGAAAAATAACTTTTCCTGGACCGGTAAAATGCCCATGATGGATTTTGGTGATGATGACCATAATGTATTCTTCTTTTCTAAGGATGAGCAGGATTTTCAGTTGCATACAAAACACTTAAAGGAAGAAGAAAAGATATTGAAAAAGTCCGGGNAAAAACTAAAGAAAAAACATAAAATGCGAATGGTGGCGCCTATGCCGGACCATGATATTCATAAAGATATTGAAAAACTAAAAAAAGAAATANAAGCACTTCGAAAAGAAATCCAGAAATTGAAAAAATCATAATTCGCCATATATTTTAAAGTTGTACCCAGCCCCTTCCCGAGCAATCGGGACGGGGCTTTTTTTATTTTGCCCTGTTTTATACATTCAAAATATGGGATAAATTGAAAGCATAATTCGTAATTTATCTCATGAGACTTGTACCTACTATAACGCTTATCTTATCTGTCGTTTTGGCTCAGGACTATACTTGGCCAACAAATACGGGTAAACATTTGTCCTCCAATTTTGGTGAATTCAGAACTACAGGATATCACTTAGGGGTGGATATCAAAACGAAGGGAACAACGGGACACCCTGTATATGCTGTGGGTGATGGGTTTATTTCTCGAATCGTAACGAACTTCTCCGGTTTTGGTCGAGCCATTTACTTTACCCTTGATGATGGACAAACAGCCGTTTATGCCCATTTAAGTAAATTTCCTCCTAGATTGGAAGACCGCCTAAAAGCTGAACAAAAAGCACAGCAATCCTATTTTACAAATTTCTATTTGTCATCAGGGGAATTTCGTTTTGCCAAAGGTGATGTCATAGCCTATTCCGGTAATACGGGATTTTCATTCGGTCCACACCTCCATTTTGAAATTAGAA
>PAXB01000032.1 GCA_002715035.1 Fidelibacterota bacterium | reverse complement strand
CAGTGATGACATCTGGGAAACATTAGCATTTTTAGATAACATAGAATTTGAACCGGTGACAAAAATGAACGACGGAGGAATACAATGAAAAAAACAACCNTANNACTATTACATCANTTNTCNNGATAGGNNCNCTTGCTCGCNCANCCNGGNANACCNNGAGGTCCCGGNGGTCAATACNGTGAACGGATGGAAATGATGATGATNTGGAAATTGACNGANCATCTTGAACTGACCNAAGANCANGCGGAAAAGTTTTTNCCNAGTATGCGGGCACACCAAAAACAGGTTCTGAAAATTCGNAAANAAGAAAAAGAACTTTTTACACCACTTTATAAAAAAGTGAAAAAGGGCGAAGACGTTTCAAAAGCTGAAGCGACTAAACTGCTGAATAATGTTGCTTCATTTGAACAGAGAAAAAGTAAAACACGGATTGATTTCGTCAAAAATTCAGGTGATATACTCAATCCCACTCAACAAGTGAAGTTGCTCATGTTTGACGGACAGATGAAACAGCAAGTCCGTGAACGTATGCAGGATAGATATAAACCGCCACCTCNACGCGGTGGTAAGCAGAAGGGTCGAAGAAAATTTTGACTTATAAGTAACNATCATAGATAAAACCCCGAAATTATTTTATAATTGCGGGGTTTTTTATTTATAANGAAGGGATGAACTCTCTAATTTGTATCCTTAAATTTNAAAGTAATTATGAGCAANATATATAATTTCAGTGCCGGTCCGGCTGTATTGGATCAATCCGTATTGGTCGAAACTGCACAAGCCGCTAAAGAATTTAACAACCATGGGATGAGTCTCATGGAGATGAGCCATCGCTCCAAACCGGTGATGGATATGGTAGCAGAAACGGAATCACTTGCCTGTGATTTGTTGAATATTCCCGATGGATACTACGTGCTGTTTCTCCAGGGCGGCGCTTCCTTACAGTTTGCAATGATTCCTATGAATCTATTAGGTGAGAAGCAAACCGCGGATTATACCGATACAGGTGCATGGTCTGCTAAGGCCATTAAGGAAGCAAAATTATTTGGGAATGTGAATGTGGCTTGTTCATCTAAAGAATCAGTATATAACCATATCCCGAAGAATCTGTCTCAAAGTGATAATGCTGTTTATCTACATGTGACAAGCAATAATACAATCTACGGAACTCAATGGCATGCATTTCCGAAGCCGGTTAATCCAAATGGATTTTTGGTGGCAGATATGTCTTCTGATATTTTCAGCCGTCCCATTGATGTATCGGAATTTGGATTGATCTATGCCGGGGCCCAAAAAAATATGGGTCCCGCCGGAGTAACATTGGTTATTGTTCGGGATGATATTTTGAGAAAGGTAAATCGCCCCATTCCAACCATGATGAATTACCAAACGCATATTGATAAAGGGTCCATGTTTAATACGCCACCGGTCATGTCTATTTATGCCGTGAACCGCACATTGCATTGGCTCAAAGAAAACGGCGGGGTAGAAGCCATGTCAGAAAAGAATAAAAGAAAAGCTGAAAAGCTTTATGAGGAAATTGAACGAAACCCTCTTTTTGCAAGTCCAATTCCTAAAGAGGATCGATCCCTAATGAATGTATCCTTTATTTTTGCAAATAGGGGAGATGAATCGGACTTTTTATCCTTTTGCGATGGAAAAGGATTAAAAACCTTGAAAGGTCATCGATCTGTAGGAGGATTTAGAGCTTCGATTTATAATGCCATGCCAGAAGCAGGTGTGGATGTATTGATTCAGGCGATGCAGGGATATAAAAAGTAATTTTTTATTTATAATGATTCGAAAGTGGCCTTTGTTCTTTCGGAAATTGGTGCTTTTAGGGCTTTTTTAAATATGGGAGATTTAACATCCTTTGTGTACCATAGCTCAAAAAGTTCTAAAACGGTTGGATAATCTTCTGATGTTGGGACAAAAGTCGCTTTATCGCCAATCTGTAATTCTCCTTCTTTTATGACACGGGTATAGGCGCCGGGACGTTTTGCATGTTTAAATACCTTTACAAAACTGGTATCTTTCATTTTTGCTGCAAGTGTGGCACAGGGTATCCGAGCCATAGTCACTTCTATAATGATATTATTAATATGAAAACGGTCACCTATTTTTAAATTTGAAGTACCAAAATTGGATAAAGTTAAGTTTTCACCAAATGTACCTGGCAGGAGGTCACGATTCATTTTTTTTGACCACCAGTCATAGTCTATTTGGCTATAGAGATAAACGGCCTGATCTTTGCCGCCATGATATTTGGTGTCTGCAATGACATCACCCGCTAAACCCAGTTGATTAATTTTTATTTTATCACGAATAGGATTTTTATATATACCTGTATCGTCAACCCTTGACCCTATTTGGATCTTTTTTCTGGCACCCAGGTTAACCGATATAATTTGAGTATGAATGTTCAATTATTTATTCTCGAATTGAACGAATAGAGAATAATTCCAAACAACAACGAATGGGGAGAAAATGATAAGAATGATAGGCGATTTGTTTGGAAAACACGATGTTTATCTATTGAGAAATTAAATATTTAATTTAACCATTAATGCAAAATAATTTATTTTCATATTCAATTTCTGCCAGTTGAATCATCCGTTCAAAACCCATTCCCAATTTATTGAGTAATTGGATTGACGCTTTATTGTCTGGGGATGTGATAGCAATGATGCAATTAAGCCCCAATCGATTCCTACCGTCATCCAGCACTGCAACTGACGCTTCAAAGGTATAACCGCTTTTTCGATATTTGGGTAACATGGCAAATCCAATATCCGGATCATCTAATTCATCCCGTTTTAGGAGTCCGCAAATGCCAATGGGTGTATGATCTTTTAATGATACTTTGTAAAGNCCGTGGNCANNNNCNNNATAACTGGCTTGTGGNCCGATTTTAATGAACTTTTCTGCATCAAAAATTGAGTGAATATTTCGGTCGCCAATATATTTGATAAAATCCGGATCGTTATATAGTTCAAGAATAAAAGGGGCATCTTCAATTTGGAGTTCTGCCAGCGTTAACCGATCGGTTTCAATGATCATTTGAGATTAATCATCCCAAATGGTGCCCTTTTCTTGGAGTTTTTTAATTTTTGGATCAATGATGAAAGTGCAATATGGCGCATTGGGATTATTGGCGAAGTAGTCCTGATGATAGACTTCTGCTTTGTAGAATTCATCCAAGGGTGCCACTTCAGTTGTTAATGGATCCTTAAACAATGTTGCTGCATTTTTTACAGCAGACTCTGCTGATAATTTTTGGGGTTCGTTATGATAATAAATGGCTGACCGATATTGGGTACCCCTGTCATTTCCTTGTCTATTTAGGGTGGTGGGGTCATGGGCTTGCCAGAAAATATCNAGAATTTTATCATAGCTGATNANAGTNGGATCAAAATGGATTTGACATACTTCTGCATGACCCGTGTTTCCTCTGGAAACATCTTTGTAAGTTGGATCTTTAAGGTGGCCGCCTGCATATCCTGATACAACATTTTGTACACCTTTTACACGTTCGTATACAGCTTCGACACACCAAAAACACCCGCCGCCAAGGGTGGCAACTTCTAATGATTGTTTGGACATTACTTGTTTTCCTTTTTGTTGGGAATTGACTCCAGTGATGGAAATCAAGATAAATAGAGGTAGATAGACGATTATTTTTTTCATGAGATCGCTCCGAATTTATTTACAGAAGTAAACACAATGCACGAAGTATGATTCCATGGAGTGTGATATAAAACACATTGTATATACAATGTGACGCTTCTTTTATACTACAAATACAATACTATAATTCTTTCAGGTCTTTGTGAAGGGTGGTGAGCATATCTTTTGCGTCACCGAAAACCATGANGGTATTTTCAAATCCAAATAATTCATTTTGGATACCTGCAAATCCGGGATTCATGGTTCGTTTATTCACAATAACCGTCCGGGATTTATCCACATCCAGAATTGGCATCCCATATATGGGACTTGATTTATCGTGACGTGCGGCGGGGTTTACCACATCGTTGGCACCCAATACAATGGCCACATCACATGTTTCAAATTCTCCATTGATCTCATCCAGATCTTTCAGCTGTTCATAGGGTACATTCGCTTCAGCCAATAATACATTCATATGCCCGGGCATTCTGCCCGCCACAGGATGGATGGCATACAATACCTTTTTCCCCATGGATTCTAACTGTTCAGCCACTTCTCGTACCGCATGCTGCGCCTGGGCCACGGCTAATCCATATCCGGGGACTATAATTACTTTGTCCGCCGCATCCAGAATCATGGCTGCTTCTTCGGTTGTGGAAGATTTTACACTAATCTGTTTGGCTTCCCCATCACCGGAAGGTTGCTCAAGCCCCACAGCGCCGAAAATAACATTAGCCAGAGACCGGTTCATGCCTTTACACATGATGTTTGTGAGGATTAATCCCGAGGCACCCACCAAAGCACCGGAAATAATAAGACCATTATTCATAAGGACGAATCCTGTGGCTGCTGCTGCAACACCAGAATAAGAATTCAATAAGGAAATAACCACAGGCATATCTGCGCCGCCAATAGGAATGGTGAGTGTAATCCCAATAAATGCCGACAAGATAACCAATCCATAAAAATATGTGTCCGTATCTCCGCCCATGACTGTATATGTACCGAGTAAAATGATTGAAATGGTAATGAGGGCATTCATCATTTTTTGTCCCGGGAATACAATTGGTTTACCGCTGACAAATCCCTGTAATTTACCGAAAGCGATAAAACTGCCTGTAAATGTCAGTGTACCCACAAATACACTAATGGCAATTGTGGCTGCATTAAATGTGGATGGATTCGCCGGATTAAAATATTCTGCCGCCGCCACCAAGGCTGATGCTCCTCCGCCAAATCCGTTAAAGATTGCGACCATTTGCGGCATTTGAGTCATTTTAACTTTGATGGCAAAAAATGCGCCAATAATTGCGCCAATAATCATACCGATTGCGATTGTTTGATAATCCATATTACCATCGGAGACAAGGGTGGCCACAATGGCGATAAGCATTCCCACAGAAGCGATGGCGTTCCCATTTCGAGCCGTTTTGGGTGAGCTGAGTTTTTTGATACCCAGAATAAACAGGATTGCAGCGATGACGTATGCCAGGTTCGTATAATCTATCATGCTATTTCCGTTTAAACATTTTGAGCATACGGTCGGTTACCATAAATCCGCCAACGCAGTTGATGGTGGCAAAAATTACGGCAACTAGCCCCAACCAAGTTCCCATTTCACCGCCGACTTTTGTGGCGAGAATAGCACCAACAATTGCAATGCCGGAAATCGCATTTGAGCCTGACATTAGCGGTGTATGGAGAGTGGGTGGGACCTTTGTAATAATTTCAATTCCAACAAAAAGTGCCAGAATAAAAACGGTAAAAATATTAATCATATCCATAATTGTTCCTTAAGAATTGCTCACCGCTTTCCGAGTGGGTTCGTGGGTTATTTTTCCTTCGTGGGTAAACATGGCACCGGAAATAATTTCATCTTCAAGATCGAGATTAAGTTCACCTTCTTTCATCATATAAGTGACAAAAGTAGATACATTTTTGGCATAGAGTTGAGATGCATGCACCGGCATGGTGGACGGTAAATTTATCGTACCATCAATAATCACTCCATTGTGATTCACAATTTCATCCCCTTGGGTTAACTCACAGTTTCCACCATTTTCCGCTGCCAGGTCCATAATGACTGATCCCGGTTTCATTCCATTCACCATATCGGTGGGAATGAGCAATGGGGCAGGACGTCCCGGAATTAATGCAGTAGTAATGACCAAATTTGATTTAGCAATNTGCTCCTTGATTAATGCTTGTTGGCGCTGTTTATAATCATCGGATGTTTCTTTGGCGTAACCACCTTTGCCAACGCCGTCATCTGAATCTGATGCTACTTCCACAAATTTAGCACCGAGAGATTCCACTTGTTCTTTCACTTCTGGCCGGACATCAAATGCTTCCACTTGTGCACCCAATCTTTTGGCTGTGGCAATGGCCTGGAGCCCTGCAACACCAGCGCCAAGAATAAGGACTTTTGCCGGTGGAATGGTTCCTGCGGCAGTCATAAGCAGGGGCATATAAACGGGGAGGTGAGTTGCACCCACCAATACCGATTTATATCCGGAAATATTCGCTTGAGAACTGAGTGCATCCATGCTTTGGGCTAAAGTGGTTCGTGGGATGAGGTGCATAGAAAAACCAGTAATGTTTTTTTCTGTGAGTTTTTGCACTTGCTGACTTTGCCGTGTGGTTTGCATGAGAGAAACATAGGCGGTTCCATTCGGAAACGATTCTATTTCTGCAATCGTAGCTGGTGCTACTTTTAATACAATATTTACATTATTGTATAAAGATGAAATATCTGAAATAACTTCCGCACCAGCATCTTCGTAATCTTGATTGGAATAAAATGAAGCTTCTCCGGCTTCGGATTGAATCCGTACTGTTAATCCACTTTTGATTAACTCTTTGACCGTTTTGGGCGTGGCTGCCACTCGGTTTTCACCGAGAGTAGTTTCTTTCAAAATAGCTGCAATCATCATATAATCCTGTAAATTTATGTTAAAACAGCCCAAAAATTTAGGACTTCTTTATCCAACTTATCAAAATTCATTTCAGGATTTTTTATGAATAGCTGCCATAGGTAATTTTGTTCATGCGATTTTATGTTTTTATCATTACTCTTGGCCTGCTTTTGCCTTCCTGTGCGCCTACAATAAAAGTCGTTGACAGATATCCATCGGAACAAAAAAAGACGGAAGAACTGGTGAAAGGCAAAGGGAGTTCCGTTCACACGGTGAAACGAATTGAATACTATCCAAACGGTGCCAAAGAATCTGAAGTTGATATTAAACTTGATGAGAAATATGGTAAATATATCGGATACCATAAAAATGGGGCTACTGCCGTCATTGGGAATTACGCTGGGAATGAGCAATCGGGAAAGTGGACATGGACCGGCATGACCGGTATAATAGATTCCGTTCATACATATAAATTCGGTCTTCTTAATGGAAAAACCATTTACTATAAAGATGGAGAAATCCATATTCAAAAGAAATATACTGATGGAAAATTGAATGGAAAATTCCTTGAGTTTTATGATAACGGGAATAAAAAAGTTACGGGAAGTTATTTAGAAAATTTACCCAATGATAAATGGATATGGTGGGAAGGAGATAAATCAAAATCACGGATAGTTAATTTCAGTAATGGTATTAAGCATGGGAATATTCAAGTTTGGAATGAAGGTATTTCAGTTCTGTCAGGGAGTTTCAACCAGGATCAAAAATCAGGTACCTGGAAATGGTATCGATCGAAAAAAGATTTGGATTCCTTAGCGAACTATTCAAAAGGCCTATTGAATGGGCCTTATANAACATGGCATTCTAATGGGAAAATAGCTGTCAAAGGTTCTTTTAAAAATGGTATGCTTGAAGGATTTTGGCAATGGTATTCTGAGGATGATAATTCGGACTCTTCTAAAACATTTACCCAAGGGTTATTAAACGGNCAATCAAAATTTTATTATAAAAATGGCCAACTAAAACGATCTGTTTATTATGCTTCTAATTTTTTACAAGGAGAAGAGAATTCCTATTTTTCATCGGGACAGATTAAAGAAAAGACCACTTATCACTCTGGGAAAAAAACTGGTCCATATGAGATATGGAATGCAAGTGCAAGACCTGAGGAAAAAGGCTCGTTTATAGATGACGAATTACATGGAATGATTCAACGTTGGTATTTTACTGGAGCCTCCGCATCCATTGCTAGTTATAAGGCAGGTATTTTAGATGGGGTGATGCAGGTTTTTACACTATCAAACAGATTGAAGCGAGAATTATTCTATAATAAAGGTAAGGAAATCGCCAGGTTTGAGTACCATGATAATGGCCGATTTAAGCGTGTAGTAATTATTGATGATGGCGAACTACAATATGAAAGAAAATGGAGCCAATCAGGCTTAGAAAATACAGCAGAGCGTTTTATCACTGGGACACGCATGAATAGTGATTTTTATTTATCGGGTGTACTAAAGTATGAGTGCATTTATAAAGGTAAGAACAAANATGGAATGGAGTGGTGGTTTGATGAAACCCGNAATCCTACAAAGATAAATTTATTNTTGAATGGCCAGGAGATTGTGAGCCATGAATTATCATATGAAACAAATGAATAAATAATAATAATTAAGTGTAATTTCGCGGATTATGGAAAGACCAATTATCGATTATATCGTTGTTTTTGCCGTGCCAGTGGGTACTATTATTGCAGGTATTGCTATCGGNTGGCTGTTTAAACGATTCATTCACCANCGCTTAAAAAAACTAACTGAAAAGACCGATTGGAAAGGTGATGATGTGGTATTCGATGCCATTGAATCTCATATCGTACTTTGGTTCTTTTTGGCATCCCTCAATATAGCATCCAGCGGAATACCATTATTAAGTGATGTCTACCTTGATTATTTAAGCAAAATCATCGTCTCAATTCTAATTCTTTCCGTGACTTTGTCTGTTTCTCGAATCGGGGTTGGACTTCTCAACTTTTGGGCTGAGAAACAAGGGACGGATCTTCCCTCCACAACCATCTTCGTCAATCTTTTAAGGATTGCAATCGTATCGGTCGGTGTATTGATCGTCCTTCAATCTCTTGGGATTTCAATTACACCACTACTCACGGCGATGGGTGTCGGTGGTTTGGCCATCTCACTGGCTCTAAAAGATACACTTTCTGATTTTTTTGCAGGGTTGCATATCCTACTGTCCCAAAAAGTAAAACCGGGCGATTTCGTTAAACTGGATTCAGGATATATGGGTTATGTGCAAAATATTACATGGCGGCATACAACGTTAATGGAACGGACCAATAATATAGTCACCGTTCCTAATGCTAAAATTTCAGCCGCCATTGTTACGAATTATGATAAAGGGGATCCCAGTTTTTCTATCCGTGTGCCGATTGGTGTATCTTATGAAAGCGATTTGGATCATGTTATTAAGGTCACAGAAGAAGTAGCTGCTGGGGTCATTAATGATGTGGAAGGCGCCCGTGAAGATTCACCGGCGGTAGTTCGATGTTTTGAATTTGGTGACTCCAGTGTAAATATAAAAGTCTATTTTCGTGGTAAAAAGTATGGAGATCAGCACCCCATCATTGATGAATTTATTCGCCGTATTCACAAGCGGTATTTACAGGAAAATATTGGAATTCCATTCCCGATCCGTACTCTGATTCACAAAAACGAGCAGTCATGAAAAACTGGATCATTTTGGGCGCTTCCTTGGCTGCCCTGGCAGTGGTCTTGGGTGCGTTCGGGGCTCATGGACTCAAAAGCAAAGTTTCTCCTGAGAATATGTTAATCTTTGAAACGGGCATTCGCTATCACATGTACCATGCCTTGGGGCTCATTTGTTTAGGTATTCTCGGTTTCCATTATAGTGCAAATGTTATCCAACTTCCTGCCGTTTTATTATCTGTCGGCATTCTCATTTTTTCCGGAAGTCTTTATATCCTCGTCTTCACAGGATTGCGATGGATGGGTGCCATTACGCCCATTGGCGGTGTTGCATTGATTACAGGATGGATTTTNCTCGCATATCGATTGATTAAATNTTAAATNTCATATAATAATGTCCGTCCCCAAACGTGTATTAAAAACTTTCGATGCGACATCGATGGTAACGGGAAATATGATCGGGTCCGGTATTTTTCTTTTGGCAGGATATGCAGCAGCACCGGTACCTAATGATGTAACACTGATTCTTGCATGGATTGGCGGTGGACTCATGGCCTTGCTCGGTGCCTTTTCCATTGCTGAATTATCTACGCGGTTCCCCGAAACAGGCGGTGATTTTCTTTACCTTCATAAAGTGTTTGGGCCATTCCCTGCATTTCTCTATGGATGGATGAGCCTTGTTATTTTTGAGACGGGAGCAATTGCTGTACTTGCCCTATTTTCAGCAAAATATGCACAACAAATTTTCCCTGCAACGTTGGGTTTGTCCGAACCAATGCTTGCATCGATAATCGTNCTGGGTTTCTCGGGACTTCATTGTTTAAAAGTCGAAGTTGGGTCGCGATTACAATCGGTTCTGACGGTGGTAAAAATATTGGGTATTTTCCTAATGGTATCTCTTTTATTTGGAGGTGATTCAACCCCGGTAGTTGCAATAACTAATGGACATTCTTCCAATTCATTCGTTGGATTTTCCCGCGCATTAACACCGATATTTTTTGCCTATACTGGATGGAATGTGGCAGGGTACATCGGTGGCGAAATTCAAAATCCACGGAAGACATTACCGAGAGCGTTGATCGGCGGAACACTCTTCACAACCATCATTTATGTTATTGTGAATTTATCTTTCCTGAAATCGGTTGGGTTGGCTGGTATTCAGGGTCAGGATATGGTACCACTCATCGCATTGAAGGCTGTCGGCGCAGAAGGATGGAGCAAATTTTTATCTATTTTAATTTTCGTCAGTGTAACCAGCTCACTGTCTATTACTATTCAGACGGCTGGGGCGCGGGTAATCCAGGCCATGGGTGAACAAGGCGTCTTTTTTAAATTCACGGCACGAACACATGAAAAGTTTAAAACACCGGTGAATGCCATTTTACTCCAGGCATTTTGGACAATAGTACTCATGTTTGCATTAGATATTGAAAGCTTAGTTGATTCAGCAACAGTGGTTATGATCATGTTTTCAGCCTTATCCATTGCAACCTTGCTCAAAGTAAATAGGTCAAATGATGGACCGGAGATATTTCGCATTCCATTTTTCCCTTTGGTGCCAGCCGTCTACATCATCAGTGCAGTATTTATTAGTTGGGGTGTGATTCAATTTCACCTATCTCAAGATAGTATTTTACCCATCTGGGGATTGTCCTTTTTGATCTTTGGCTCAATCGTTTATTTTATCTGGAAAAAATGGATGTGGCATGAGTAAAGTGAAAGATATGGATTTGGCTGAAGAAGGCAAAAAACTTTTGGATTGGGCCGTAAGTAATATGCCAGTCCTCGCTTCCATTCGAGAACGATTTAAAAAAGAAAAACCACTTTCTGGAATACGGGTTGGTGTTGCACTCCATTTAGAAAAAAAGACAGGTATTCTTCTTGAGACATTGGTTGCAGGTGGCGCCGAAGTGTCAGCTGCATCATGTAACCCTTTGACCACAGATGATCGTATTGCCGCGGCATTGGCAGATGATATTAATGTTTTTGCATGGGCGGGTCAGAATGAGGACGAATATTATGACTGCCTTGAATTAGTCATTAATTCAAAACCACAGATCACAATTGATGATGGATGTGATCTAATTCATTTACTACACACAAAATTTTCGGATCAATTAAATGAGGTTATTGGTGGTTGTGAAGAAACCACAACAGGAATCGTTCGGCTAAATGCTATGAAAAACGATGGCGAACTTAAATTTCCAGTTATGGCAGTGAACAATGCTCATTCAAAATATTTGTTTGACAACCGATATGGTACAGGCCAAAGTGTTATAGAGGGTATTCTTAACGCAACCAACATGCTTATTGCAGGGAAGACTGCAGTAGTTGTGGGGTATGGTTGGTGTGGACGAGGGATAGCTAATCGTTTAAAAGGACTTGGCGCAAAGGTTATAGTGGTTGAATCCGCTAACGAAAACCCTGGTGCATCCTCAGGCTATCACCGCGCTTTGGAGGCTTCTTACGATGGCTGTTGGGTCATGTCCTTAGATGAAGCATCGCCTATAGGCGATATTTTTATTACTGCCACTGGGAATAAACATGTTATTTCTGGAGCACACTTGGGTAAAATGAAAGATGGAGCGATATTGGCGAATTCAGGTCATTTTAATCATGAGATTGACCTTGATAGTTTAGATGCGCTTTCGGATTCAAAAGAAACGATTCTCACGAACGTAGAAAAATATTATCTCAAAAATGGGAAACATATAGTGCTATTGGCTGAAGGCCGATTGGTGAACTTGGCCCAGCCAACAGGTCAGGGGCATCCCATTGAAATCATGGATGGGAGTTTTGCCATCCAGGCATTGTGTGTAGAACACTTGGCAAAAAATGGCAGTAATATGGCAGCTGGTGTGTATGATGTGCCGATCGATATTGATAATAATGTGGCAAGGATTGCCTTGGAATCACAGGGAATCATGCTTGATAAACTGACCGTTGAACAAAAACAATATAGACAAAATTGGAAAGAGGGAACATAATGGATTTAAAGATCAGGCCATTTAACGCAGAAGTTAAAGCTATGTATGAAAACCACGGTCATTTTCATGATGGTGATGCAGGCTTGGATTTATTCGTTATTAATGAACAAACCATTAATGCAGGTGAATCCACACGGATTCATTTGCAGATTTCATGTGAGAATACAGAAAATAAACCCTATTTAATTATGCCCCGATCCAGCATTGCCAAAACGCCCTTGCGGCTAAGTAATTCAATCGGTTTGATTGATGGTGGCTATCGCGGCGAAATCATGGCGGCGGTGGATAATATTAAGACGGAAGATTATACGGTTGAGCCGGGGCAACGTCTCTTTCAACTGGTGGCCATGGATGGCGCCCCTATCCACTTTGAATTGGTAGATGCATTGTCAGAAACCACCCGTGGAGAAGGTGGATTTGGAAGCACAGGCAAGTAAATTCATTTTTTTCTATTTTTTAATTTTTCATACGTCGCATCAATATTATTTTTTAAGTTATAAAGAATCCTTCCTTAATATCTTATTAATTGAGCANCACAATCATTATTCTTAGGAAATACGATGAAAATTATTCGAGGTAAACAAGTTTTTTGTGCTTTATCCTTGTTGTTTTTGTCTATTCCCTCGATTGCTTTCTCTCAGGGTCCGCGGAAAATTACGATAGCTGTTCTTGAGTTTGAAGGAAATGGAGTTCCTGATCAAACCATGCAAGATGTTTCCGCGCGATTTGCAACAGAATATGCTGCATTCAAGGGAAGCAAATTCATTATCATTGATCGCTCCCAAATGCGGACTACATTGCAAGAGCAAGGAATACGTGTATATGGCTGCTCCACTTTTAAGTGTGGTCTTGAAGCAGGAAATGCACTGGGTGCCGATTATGTAGTAACAGGTACTTTAACCAAAAATGGTTCTGTTTATGGTCTTAAATCTCAACTGATCGATATTAAAAGTGCGAGAACCATCAGCCGTGCTAATTATGATAATATTGTGGGTGACATTCTTACGGTTATGTCAAAGGAGGTAAAAAAAGCAGCTGCTTACCTGGCTTCAGCTAAGGTTGAATCTGAGGTGGTCCAAAAGGAAGTTGCCGAAATTTCGAATCAAAAGGTGATCATTTTACCATTAGAGATTACTTTGGATGAATCATTTGAAGTGGAGCAGTTGGCGCCGTTAGTTAATGAATGGATCAGAGGTGAAGTGACTTTTTCAGAAAAATCGAATTTGGTCGATTTTTCCATTGAAAAAACAATCCTATCTAAAGAAGAATTTAAATCCGGCGTAATGTCTAATGAGGTGGCTAAGGTCATTGGAAAGCAAAATGACGCAACCCACGTGATTACATGGACCCTTCGGGTAACTGAGAATAAAAGCCATGTGATCTTGAATCATTTTAACATTTTAGGTCGGCCCGAATCGGTGCTGAAATCAGCGTGGCTGGAAGGGGGCCTTCGGGCACGGTTCCAAACCACAACCGATATAGATGTTCTTAAAATGAATATACGCAAATATACATGGCCGATTTTGGGTGCAACCCCACCCACAGGACGTTTTCCGGTGGATTCATTTCTTACGCGTTTATGGATGAAGATCAAAATCGCTATTGATAGTCTTCTATTTAAGATAGAGAATACCTATGGTATTGCTGTTGTGATTTTAATCTTATTATTGCTCTCAGGTTTTGGTTTGTTCTTTGGGTATGATGCAATTAAAGGGGATGAACCGGAGCCGGGGATTGGTTTCCCGCCGGAGTATTAGATCATGAATTATTATACACTTAATAAAAGTAAAACATTAATCTTTGGTTGGCTATGCATGGTTTCTTTTGCTTCATCTCAAACCCAAATTGGCAGTGACCTCAATGGTGAAGCTGGGGGGG
>PAXB01000031.1 GCA_002715035.1 Fidelibacterota bacterium | reverse complement strand
CGTCATCGTTATCGCCGCCGTTAGCGTTGTCTTACCATGATCTACATGGCCTATTGTCCCAATGTTTAAATGGGGCTTATTCCGTTCAAATTTTTGTTTTGACATAATTTAAGATCCCTTCTTTTTAAGAGGCTTTCCCATGCACCTTCTCGATAATACTTTCTCTTACCGAGGCAGGTACTTCTTTAAAGTTTGAAAATTCCATATGAAACACGGCACGACCCTGGGTTATCGATCGCAAATCTGTGGCATAACCAAACATTCTTGCCAAAGGTGCAACTGCATTTAGTACATGCGCATCTTTACGTTGTCCCATACTCTCAATATTCCCACGGCGCGAATTAATATCACCCATAACGTCGCCCAAATATTCTTCAGGCACAACCACTTCTACCTTCATCATAGGCTCCATCAATACGGGTCCTGCTTTTTTACACGCTTCTTGNATAGCCATAGAACCAGCAATTTTAAACGCCATTTCAGAGGAGTCGACATCATGGTACGAACCATAAACAAGCTCAACGCGAATATCTTCAATCGGGTATCCGGCAAGGACACCATTCTTAATGGCTTCTTGCATTCCTTGACTAACTGGTTTAATATATTCCCGAGGTATAACTCCTCCAACAATCTTATCCTCGAAATGATAACCTTTGCCCACCTCATTTGGTTCGACNTTAATCACAACATGACCATACTGTCCACGACCACCAGACTGACGAGCAAATTTCACGTCGATTTTTTCAACACGCTTCGTAATTGCTTCTGTGTATGCGACCTGCGGTGTACCTACGTTTGCTTTTACATTGAATTCACGCAACAAACGATCNACTAAAATCTCNAAGTGAAGCTCTCCCATACCAGCAATAATTGTTTGNCCTGTATCAGGATGGATTGAAACCTTAAAGGTNGGATCTTCCTCAGAAAGCTTTCCAAGNCCTTTTGACAACACATCTTGATCAGCTTTTGTTGCCGGCTCAACAGACACCTCAACAACAGGTTCTGGGAATTCCATTGATTCTAACAGAATCTCCTTTTTTTCTTCGCAAAGCGTATGTCCAGTATGCGTATTCTTCAACCCAACAGCTGCAACAATTTCACCAGCAGATACTTTTTCTAATTCTTCTCTTTTATTGGCATGCATCAATAAAATTCGACTAATTCTTTCTCGCTTACCCGTATTTGGATTCGCAACATAAGAGCCGGCATTTAAACTACCAGAATAAACACGCATGAAAGTTAATTTCCCTACATATGGGTCCGTCATTACTTTAAACGCTAAAGCACTAAACGAATCGTCCACACTTGGCTCTCTCGTCATGGCTACATCAGAATCATCTGGATCATNTCCATTGATTGAGCCAATATCAAGAGGAGAGGGTAAAAAATCATTTACNGCATCCAATANTCGCTGAACACCTTTATTCTTNAAGGCAGAACCACATAAGGTTGGTACAAATGTATTATCTAAACACCCTTTTCGAATAGCGGATTTTAATTCATCTTCAGTGATTTCTTTTTCGTCTAAATATTTTTCAAGAAGATGCTCATCGTAACTTGCCGTTTCTTCTATGAGGTGGTGACGCCATTTTTCAGCCTCTTCGACCATATCATTGGGGATATCCCCAATTTCAAAGTGAGTACCCAATGAAGATTCATTATAAAGAATAGCTTTCATGGTAATTAAATCAATAATTCCCGTAAAAATATCTCCNGCACCAATGGGTAAAACGATTGGAAGTGGATTCGAACCTAAACGCTCTTTAATCATTTCTAATACATGATAAAAATCAGCNCCGATTCGATCCATTTTATTTACAAATGCAATCCTNGGCACCCCATATTTATCAGCCTGTCGCCAAACGGTTTCACTTTGAGGCTCCACACCGCCGACAGCACAAAATACTGCGCACGCACCATCCAACACCCGCAGAGAACGCTCCACTTCTACAGTAAAATCAACGTGNCCAGGAGTATCAATTATATTAATTCGGTGATCCTCCCAAATAGCTGTTGTTGCTGCTGAAGTAATCGTAATACCACGTTCTTTTTCCTGCTCCATCCAATCCATGGTAGCACCACCATCGTGAACTTCACCAATTTTATGGGTACGGCCTGTGTAGTATAAAATGCGCTCCGTCAATGTGGTTTTACCCGCATCAATATGAGCCATAATACCAATATTCCGAACGTTACCTAATGTGATTTTTTTCATGGAAAAATATAAAGTTTATCTAAAATGTGCAAACGCACGGTTTGCTTCAGCCATTCTGTGCGTATCTTCTTTTTTCTTTATAGCNCCACCTTCATTGNTGGCAGCGGAAATCAATTCTGCAGCTAATCGTTCTTTCATTGCTTTTCCGGAACGACCCCGTGCTGCATTTATAATCCAATGAGACGCAAGAAAAAACTGTCTATGCTTAGCCACCTCGATCGGCACTTGATAGTTTGCACCACCAATACGACGGGTCTTTACTTCTAACGTGGGTCCCGTGTTTTTTAGGGCTAATTTAAAAATTTCAACTCCATCGTTTTTTGTACGAGATTTAATTGTATCCATTGCACCGTAAAATATTTGTTCAGATATACCTTTTTTACCACCTAACATCAAATAATTCATAAACTTAGCTACTTCAAGATCATTATAGATCGGATCGGGCAAAATTTTTCTTTTTTCTGGTCTTCTTCTTCTCATAATTATGCTTTTGGACGTTTTGCGCCGTAACGTGATCGGCTGGTTTTTCGATCAGACACGCCTGCAGTATCCAAAGTTCCCCTAACAATGTGATATCGCACTCCTGGTAAATCTTTGACACGACCACCTTCAATCAATACAATGGAATGCTCCTGTAAATTATGGCCTTCACCCGGAATATAAGCAGCAACTTCAGCTCCGTTTGTTAATCTGACCCTTGCCACTTTACGAAGTGCTGAATTCGGTTTTTTAGGGGTTGTCGTATACACACGCGTGCATACGCCCCTTTTTTGGGGGCTTCCTTTTAAAGCAGGTGTAGTTGTTTTCTTTTTAACCCGCTTCCTTCCTTGGCGTACTAATTGGTTTATCGTCGGCATTTCATTTCCATAAGAGCCAATAAAATTACATCTGAATTGAAATGTNCGGCAATAATATTNTGTTTAATTTTCATTTTATTATGCAACTTCTTTTTCGGGTTCTATTTTAGTCGTTTCTTCTTCTTCTTTCGAGGATAATTCCGGGTCCGAAACCAAGATATNCTTGAGATGTGGTGACCCTGAACCGGCNGGNATTAACCNCCCCACCGCAACATTCTCTTTTAAACCGCGAAGATAGTCCGTTTTACCAGCGGTAGAAGCATCCGTCAATACACGTGTTGTTTCCTGAAAAGAGGCCGCAGATATAAAACTTTCTGTATTTAACGAAGCCTGAGTAATCCCCATCAATAATGGATTAAAAGTAGCCGGGTTTGATTTCCGCGATTTTGATGGCTTTTTACCATCCGCTTTNAATGCCTTATTAATTTCGAGATATTCTTTTTTATCCACAAGGATCTCTTCCTCTAATTCTGAATCACCGGAATNGGTAATCACAACCATTGACTGTAAGCTCTCATTTGTTTCAAAGAAATCAGCTCTATTGATACGATCCTGAGGAAGATANTGAGAATCACCTACTTCATCTATACTCACCTTTTGCATCATTTGACGCACAATAACTTCAATATGCTTATCGTCAATTTTCACACCTTGCAATCGGTACACTTCCTGAATTTCATTTACGAGATATTCACGAACTTTTTTGGGTCCTAAAATATTCAAAATATCAGCAGGAGATATACTCCCTTCACACAATGATNTACCAGCTGTAATCTTATCCCCCTCATGAACAACAACATGCTTACCATAGGGGATAGAGTATTTTCGNACAGCCTCATCGACGCCTTCTACGAGAATTTTTCGAATACCACGTTTGGTTTCACCGAATTTGACAATACCGTCAATNTCCGAAACCACAGCGGGGTCAGAAGGCTTTCGGGCTTCAAACAATTCTGTTACTCTTGGGAGACCACCAGTAATATCACGGGTTTTACCAATCGCACGAGGAATTTTTACCAATGTTTGTCCACGGATAACTTTATCACCTTTTCGTACGACCAAATTGGCATTCACAGGAAGAATTGTTCCTCCTGCGATAATGGTGCCATTTTTATCAACAATTTCTACGTGAGGACTGAGGTTTCTGTCTTTGGACTCCACAATTACCATTTGTTTTTTTCCACCTTCGACGGATTCAACCTGATACGTTTCATTCTCAATAAAGTCTTTTAATTCCACGANCCCTGTTTGGCGTGCCAAAATAACATCCGTATAAGGGTCCCATTGGAATAGGATAGTCCCTGCATCCACTTTTTCACTATCACCTACATGGAGATTTGCNCCATAGGGAACATTGTATTCCATTGTTTTTTTGCCATTTTTATCCGTGATGGCAAGNTTTGCGTGGCGGACCATACATCGTGTAACCAANANTCCAGANTCATCTTTTGCATCGGCGACTTCAAGATTATCAGAATACTTTATNACACCGGCTCGTTTAGTATGCATTTCTGATTGTTCAATAATTCGCGTTGCAGTACCTCCAATGTGAAAAGTTCGCAGTGTTAACTGNGTCCCCGGTTCACCGATACTTTGGGCAGCCTGAATTCCAACGGCCGTACCCAAATCTACTAATTTGTGGTTTGATGGATTCCATCCATAACATTTAGCACATACACCACGTAATGACTCACAAGTAAGTACCGATCTAATTTGAATTGATTCAATATTACTATCGGCAATCATATCCCCTTCATCTTCACGGATCATGGTGCCTGCTTTAATGACTGCCTTACCATTTTCTACGAAATCTTCCAAAATAGTGCGCCCAAGAACTCTTTCAGATAAGGGTTCAATAATATCTTCGCCTTCTTTTAAGTCATCGGCTAAAATTCCATTAATCGTACCACAATCTAATTCAGAAATCACCACATCTTGTGCCACATCCACCAGCCGACGTGTAAGGTATCCTGCATCAGCTGTTTTTAATGCCGTATCAGCCAATCCTTTTCGGGCTCCGTGTGTTGAAATAAAATATTCCTGCACAGAAAGACCTTCTTTAAAATTTGAGGTAATGGGTGACTCAATAATTTCACCTTTTCCACCNGTCATGGATTTTTTGGGTTTTGCCATTAAACCACGCATTCCGGCCAACTGTTTAATTTGATCTTGACTTCCTCGAGCACCGGAGTCAGCCATCATANATACGGGGTTAAAACCTTGATCATTTGATTCCANGCCATTCATCATCGNGGCAGCAATATTATTTGTTGCATGGGTCCAAATGTCAATGACCTTATTATATCGTTCTCCATCCGTTAAAACATGACGTTTAAACTTATCTTGAATGCCATCCACTTCTTTTTGTGCTTCATCAATAATATCGTGCTTTTTATCCGGAATNAAAATATCGCTAATTGCAATAGATATNCCGGCTTTAGTGGCCGCATCAAATCCAATATTTTTCAATTTATCTAAAAAAGTAACTGTCTTTTGATTTCCGGCTGTGAGATATGTTTCATTTACCAATTTACTCAGACGCTTTTTATCAATTAAATCATCAATATAGCCTACCTCTTCAGGAAGAATATTATTTATAATCACTCGACCAACCGTCGTATCCTTATGCCAAACACCATTGTGGCGGACATTGATAATTGCATTAATATCAACGGATTTATTTTCATTCGCGAGCAAAACTTCTTCAAACGATCCAAAAGATTTACCCTCACCCTTTGCCCCGGTCCGTTTTCGTGTGAGATAGTAAGTCCCCAGCACCATGTCCTGGGATGGAAGTGCCAGAGGCTTTCCATTTGCCGGATGCAATATATTATGACTTGAAAGCATAAGCATCCTTGCTTCCATTTGAGCAGCCAAAGACAAAGGCACATGAACTGCCATTTGATCTCCATCAAAGTCAGCATTAAAAGCTGCACATACCAATGGATGTATACGGAGTGCTTTTCCATCAACCAATACAGGCTGAAACGCTTGAACGCCTAATCGATGAAGTGTCGGCGCACGATTAAGGAGCACTGGATGATCATGAACCACATACTCAAGCACTTTATAAACGACGGGATCCTTTTCTTCAATCAATAGCTTCGCACTTCGTGGCGTTTGTGCATATCCACGGGCAATCAATTCATTGATCATGTGTGGTTTAAAAAGCTCTAATGCCATATCTTTAGGCAATCCACATTCGCTTAGATTTAACTCTGGACCAACCACAATAACTGAACGGCCGGAATAATCAACACGTTTTCCCAATAAATTTTGACGAAATCTCCCCGTTTTACCGCGAATCATATCAGAAATTGATTTCAATGGGCGTCTTGTACCACTTCGGATAGCCGTTTTACGACGACTATTATCAAACAACGCGTCCACAGATTCCTGAAGCATCCGTTTTTCATTCCGTAAAATCACATCTGGAGCTTTGATTTCCATTAATTGTTTCAACCGATTATTTCGTATAATTATACGACGGTATAAATCATTTAAATCACTGGCAGCAAAACGGCCACCATCTAAAGGAACAAGCGGCCTAAGTTCTGGTGGTATAACCGGCAGGATGGATACAACCATCCATTCAGGTTTATTAATTTTTTTAACAGTGGTAATATCCACCAAAAATGACTTCACTACTTTCAGACGTTTAAGGGCATCGGCGCGTTTCTGTTTGGACTTGGAATTTTTAAGTACATCCTCCAATTCACGACGAAGTTCAACCAAATTCATCCGCGATAACATTTCCTTGAGTGCTTCACCTCCCATGGTGGCATAGAAAAAGTCTTCATTATCGCGCTCTTCTTCACCAACCGCGTCAAAACCATATAGTTTTTCCAGCTCTAAATACTCCGGCTCATCAATCATTTCGAATTGTTCTTTATCACTTTTTCCTGGGTCAATCACCAAAAACTCTTCATAGTAAACAACTCTTTCCAAATTCTTAGTACTGATTCCAGCAAGATAACTTAGTTTCGACGGAATTGATCGTAAATACCAAATGTGTACTACGGGTACAGCCAAAGTAATATGACCCATCCGCTCACGTCGTACTTTTTTTCGAGTCACCTCAACACCACAACGGTCACAAATAATACCCCGNTATCGGATACCTTTATATTTACCGCAGTGACATTCATAATCTTTTACTGGACCAAATATTTTTTCACAGAATAAACCATCTTTTTCTGGTTTATATGAACGATAATTGATGGTTTCAGGTTTTAATATTTCACCATAAGATTTCTGTAATGTACTCTCGGGTGAAGCCAATCCAATCGTTATGGATGAAAAGCCTTTTGATGTGTCTATTTTATTCGTTTGAATGAAGGTCAAAATAATTCTCCCTTAGTCTAATTCGAGGTCTAAGTTAAGTCCCTGTAATTCCTTGATAAGCACGTTGAACGACTCGGGCACTCCGAACGCCGGCAAAGCTTCTCCTTTTACAATAGCGTTATACGCTTTAGATCGGCCATCAACATCATCTGATTTGATCGTCAAAATCTCCTGCAAAGTATGCGCTGCGCCATATGCTTCTAATGCCCAGCATTCCATTTCACCGAAACGCTGTCCGCCAAATTGCGCCTTACCACCAAGTGGCTGCTGTGTTACCAATGAATATGGCCCTGTAGAACGCGCATGCATTTTGTCATCTACCATATGACTTAGCTTCATCATATAAATAGTACCAACTGTTACAGGATTATCAAGCTTTTCACCAGTACGACCATCTATTAATGTCGTTTTTCCCGTAATAGGCAATCCTGCTTTTTTTAGTTCGGCTTCAACTTCGTCCGGTGTGGCACCATTAAAGACTGGTGTTGAATAGCGTACACCCAATACATCTCCCGCCCATCCCAGCATTGTTTCATATAACTGGCCTAAGTTCATTCGAGAAGGCACACCCAGAGGATTTAATACAATATCAACCGGTGTTCCATCTTCCAGAAAAGGTAAATCTTCTTCAGGTACAACCGTTGCTACCACACCCTTATTTCCATGACGCCCGGCCATTTTATCACCTACCTGTATTTTCCGTTTATTGGCAATATCTACCTTTGCCAACTTAAGAATACCAGGTTGAAGTTCATCTCCAACACGTAGTTTAAATACATTTTTTTCTAGTGTTTCTTCTAAGACTCGCCACTCTTTCCAAAAGGATCGCCACACAGCTTTAATCCTTCTCCATGACTGTTTGTCTTCTACCCATGTTTTATCTTGAGAAAAGCGTTCTAAATTGTAACTTTTTAATCTTTTTGCAGTGAGNTTTGTCCCTTTTTTAATTAAGGTACGTCCTGAAGAAATATCCCGAATACCATCAGAAACCTGGTCTTTAAGAAGCACGGTTAATTTTATATCTCGCGCTTCTTTTAATTCTCGTTTCAGAATAGCTGCTTCTTTCTGAATAATGAGAATGTTTTTTCTTTCTTCACCCCTGGCAGATTTACTGCGTTTTTCAAACAGTTTTGTGCCAATTACAACTCCTTTTACACCGGGATCAGCTCGCTTGGAAGCATCTTTCACTTCACCGGCTTTTTCTCCAAAAATAGCGCGCAAAAGTTTTTCTTCCGGTGTTGGATCTGTCTCACCTTTGGGTGTGACTTTTCCAATTAAGATATCACCATCCCGCACTTTAGCACCAATGCGAATAATACCGCGATCGTCCAACTCTTTCGTTGCATCTTCACCCACATTTGGTATCTCAGCTGTTAACTCTTCTTCTCCACGTTTCGTATCCCTGACTTCAAGNTCGATTTCATTGATATGGATACTGGTAAACATGTCATCTTTTACCAGACGTTCGCTAATTACGANGGCGTCTTCAAAATTATATCCTCGCCAAGGCATAAAAGCAACAGTAATATTTTTCCCTAATGCAAGTTCTCCCTTTTCACTAGAAGTACCATCNGCAATGGGTTGGCCTTTTTCTACTTTCTCGCCTTCTGCCACGATAGGTCGTTGGTTTTGACAACTATTTTGATTGGTTCGCTTGAACTTTCTCATTTCAATAGTAATAAGGTTTTCCCCTTCAACCAATGNTAAATCTTCCGGTACATCATATGATCGAATAATTATTTTATCAGAATCAACGTAATGGACTCTACCGCNNACAGGAGCAATGACGGCAGATCTAGAATCTACAGCCACCTTAGTTTCAAGACCCGTACCAACAATCGGAGCATCAGGACGGATTAAAGGTACACTTTGTCGCTGCATATTTGATCCCATCAATGCACGGTTTGCATCATCGTGTTCTAAAAATGGAATGAGGGAAGCTGCAACGGATAAAATCTGATTTGGAGCAACATCCATATACTGTACTTGATCGGGTGTTACAATGGGGAAGTCACCTTTTATCCGTGCACGAATGTGCTCACTTGTCAGCATTTCATTCTTACCCAGCTCTTCATCAGACTGGGCAATCATTACACGATCTTCATCGTCAGCTGATAAGTATTTAATTGAATGCGTTGCGTATGCATTACCATTTTTAATTTCTACTTTTCTNTAGGGCGCTTCAATAAAACCATGTCGGTTCACAATNGCCAACAACGCTAAAGAAGAAATTAATCCAATATTCGGACCCTCAGGTGTTTCAATGGGACAAAGACGGCCATAGTGTGTATAATGAACATCTCTAACCTCAAAACCCGCACGTTCCCGCGTCAATCCGCCAGGCCCTAATGCAGAGATTCTCCGCTTATGTGTTACTTCTGCTAGTGGGTTTGTTTGATCTCCAAATTGAGACATTTGGCTCGTACCAAAGAAAGTGTTTATCACCGTTGTAACCACTCGGGAGTTTATCAAATCCTGAGGTGTAATTGATTCCTGTTCACGCAAATTCATTCGTTCATAAATCGTTCGAAGCATCCGACTCAGGGCAACAGAAAATTGGTTGGTTAACTGTTCTCCGATTGATTTAACACGGCGATTTCCTAAATGATCGATGTCATCAGACCCTCTTTCGCCTTTCCGCATATCTACCAGAAAGTTCAACACTTGAACAATATCATCCATCGTTAATACTGTGTCTTCAACCGGTACTTTTAAACCAAATTGTTGATTGAGACGATAACGCCCAACCTCACCCAAATCATATTTTTTGGGATTGAAGAAAATTCTTTCAATGAATTTCTGAGCCGTTTCAAGATTTGGCGGTTCACCTGAACGCAACAATTGATAAACAACGCTTAATGCTTCTTCTGTATTATTTGTCGGGTCCTTAATCATTGTATTTTGAAGCATCATTGAATGGAAGTTTTTGTTTGAGTCTACAACTTCAATCGATTTTATTTTTGCTTTTTTTAGTTCATCAATGGATTCTTGACTTAACTCAACTCCACCTTCCATATAGATTTCACCCGTTTGTGTATCAATTATATCCTCAACAACAGTACAACCAATAGCATTCGAAATATTTTTTGACGCTAGTTTAAATTCTACAATACATCCGAAAGCGCGGAAAATATCTGCATTGGTTGAATATCCCAATGCACGCAATAGCATGGTAACCGGAAATTTCCTACGACGATCAATAATTGAAAAAATACAATCATTAATATCTGTTGTAAAGTCAACCCAAGATCCACGAAATGGAATAATTCTTGCTTGGTACAATTTCGTNCCATTTGGATGAATGGAACTGTCAAAGAAAACGCCAGGTGAACGCTGTAACTGCGAGACAATTACCCGTTCAGCACCATTGATAACAAACGTACCTTTAGGAGTCATATTTGGAATGTTTCCAAAATAAACTTCCTGCTCAATTGATTGATCATATTTACTACGATCATCTTCATTCGTGATATGAAGAATTAAGCGAACTTTCAAAGGTACTGAATATGTCAATCCCCTATCAATACATTCTTCAGGCGTATATTTGGCTAGTCCCAAAAAATAGTTTTTATATTCTAGGACATAGTTGCGATGAGAATCCTCGATGGGAAAATAATTTGAGAATACTTCTTCAAGTCCGACTTTGAGTCGTTCGTCTTCAGGAACATTTTCCTGAATAAAACCTTGGAAAGCATCAACCTGAACAGATAAAAGGTCAGGGAATTCTATTTCTGATTTGGTCTTTTCGAACGATTGACGTTCGGCGTACGGATTGGNTATGGCAGCCAATTAATCCTCCATTGTAAAAGTGGAAAAGGACGGAATGTTATCTTTTAAAAAGATCGGTGTTTTTGTCGAATTATTTCAGTTCGACTGAAGCACCAGCTTCTTCGAGTTGCGCTTTTACTTCCTCAGCTTCNGCTTTGGAAACACCTTCCTTTACGGCCTTTGGGGCACTATCAACTAATTCTTTCGCTTCCTTCAACCCTAAGGCTGTCATAGTGCGAACTGCTTTAATAACACTTATTTTTGATGAACCGGCAGATGTTATTACAACATCAAATTCATCTTTTTCTTCTGCCGCAGCTTCTCCGCCACCAGCGGGTGCAGCNGCGACAGCTGCAACGGGGGCTGCAGCAGTTACACCAAATTTTTCTTCAATATCACTGATTAAATCAGAGATTTCCATCATATTGGCATTTTCAAGGTATGTAAGCACTTGGGCTCTCGTAGTATCGGCCATTGTCATAGCTCCTTTTTATTTCTTAATTCGTTTTATGTTCTTTTAAATTACGCAACGCATAACCCACATTAGCCATTGGCGCCTGAAGGGTCCGGGCTAATTTGGTCATTGATGAATTCAATAATGCAGCAAGCATCGCCAGCAATTCTTCTTTGGTTGGCATCTCAGCGATGCGTTTCAATTCACTACCATCCAATAAGTCGCCATCAAAATAAATGGCCTTTACTTCTGGTAATTCGTGGTCTTTCGTGAAATTTTTCAGGACCCGTGCCGGACTGGTTGGGTCTTTATAAGATAATGCGATAGCTGTAGGTCCGCTGAGATATTGATCCATTCCCTCTAAACCGTTATTCTTTGTAGCCAACTTTAATAACGTATTTTTTGCAACTTCATATTCCACATCGCTTTTATGAAAATCCCGGCGGAGCTCTGTAATATCTTCTACATTTAATCCAAGGTATTCTGTAAAATAAATGGCTTTTGCCCTGCCGAGCTTATCGGTTAATAATTCAACCTGTTTAATATTTTTCGTATTTGGCATTTTTTACCTGATAGTTCCTTGATCCACTTTAATACCAGGACCCATTGTAGATGATACAGTAATTTTTTTGAAATAAGTACCTTTCACAGAGGAGGGCTTGGCTTTCATGATTTTATCATAAATCGTTTTTATATTTTCAACTAAGGCCGTTTCTTCAAATGAGCTTTTTCCACACTGCGCATGGATAATACCCGTCTTCTCTACTCTTAGTTCGATTTTTCCTGCTTTTAATTCTTTCACTGCTGCTGCAACATCCATAGTTACCGTTCCACTTTTTGGGTTTGGCATTAATCCTTTCGGGCCTAATACCTTTCCTAATTTTCCTAATTCCGACATCATATCCGGTGTGGCAATAATTTTATCCACGTCATCCCATCCGCCTTTAATTTTTTCCAGGTATGATTTGCCAACATAATCCGCACCTGCTTCTTCCGCCTCTTTTTCTTTTGGTCCTTGCGTAACTACTAAAACTTTTACATCTTTACCTGTCCCATGAGGCAATGATGTAGATACGCGAATATTTTGGTCTGCATGACGGGGATCAACACCTAAATTCATAGCCAGATCAACCGATTCATCGAATTTAGTAAATTTTAATTTTTTAACCATTTTTACCGCATCTTCAAGAGAGTATTCTTTCATACGGTCTAAATCAGCATTTACTTTTTTACTATTCTTAGTCATTTTCATTAGCCTTTTACCTCCAATCCCATACTCCGAGCTGTTCCACGAATCATTTCCATCGCCATTTCAATCGAATTGGCATTTAAATCTTCCATCTTTATTTCTGCAATATCCCGTAAATCATTTTCAGTTACTTTTCCCACTTTTTCACGATTTGGTTCACCAGAACCTTTGGGAATATCTGCTTTTTTCTTAAGCAGCACAGCGGCAGGAGGCGTTTTTGTAATAAAAGAAAAACTTCGATCAACATAAACGGTAATAACCACGGGGATAATCATCCCTGCCTGATCTTGTGTTGATGAATTGAACGCTTTGCAGAATTCCATGATATTCACACCATGTTGACCCAAGGCCGGCCCAACCGGCGGCGCAGGATTTGCCTGGCCTGCAGGAATTTGAAGCTTAATAAAACCTGAAACTTTTTTTGCCATTATTTAGCCTATTTCTCTAATTCAACCTGTAAAAAATCTAACTCGATAGGTGTAGGTCGTCCAAAAATACTGACTGAAACCTTCACTTTTTGTTTATCCTCATTCACTTCATTCACATACCCGGAAAATTCTGCAAATGGGCCATCCGTTACTTTGACTGCGTCCCCCACTTTATAAGGAGCTACAACCACTTCACGGCCTTCACCGCCTTCCACTTCCCCTAAAATTCTTGTTATTTCATCTTCCTTAAGAGNCTGAGGTTCACCCTTAACTCCAACAAAATTCATCACGCCCGAAATGTTTTCCACAATATGGCGTACAACTTTTGAGTCACTCATATGAATTAAAATATATCCNGGGAAAAAAACTTTATTTTTTATCTTCTTTTTGCCATCTTTCATTTCAATTATTTTTTCAGAAGGCACCAAGATATTCTCAACTTCATCAGACATTCCTTCGTAATCCAACTCAAAAAGGATGTTTTCNCGAACTTTCTTTTCCTTACCGGAAATCACTCTTAGAGTGTACCAATTCATAAGTTAAAGTATTACCTGCATAATGGTGGCGAGAATTCGGTCAATAAAAAATAGAAATACACTGACCATGATGGAGAACGAAATAACAACAAAGGTTGATCCTTTCAACTCATCCCATTTTGGCCAGGANACTTTGTTCATTTCAAATTTTACGTCGGAAAATATTTTTGTTATCTTGTTCATTCTANCTTAACTAAATCGATTCCTAATTCATTTTNACTTTTACTGCAGGAGTGACAGGAATCGAACCTGCAACCCCCGGTTTTGGAGACCGGTGCTCTACCTAATTGAGCTACACTCCTATGAGATATTTTAGCCGAAAAACGACCAAATAATCATCCGGAATTCCTACTTGGTCTCTTTGAAGATTACGTGCTTACGCACCACTGGATCGTACTTACGATATTCGACGCGATCCGGGTGTAATCGTTTACTTTTAGTAACTGTATACCGGTAACCAGTACCCGCTGTACTCTCCAACTGAATGATCGCCCGTTTGCTATTTCCAGCCATTCNCNAGCCTATTCCGTAATCTCAGTTACCACGCCAGCACCAACCGTATGCCCACCCTCACGAATGGCAAAACGCAGTTCCTTATCCATGGCAATTGGCGTTATCAGTTCAATATCAAGTTCCACATTATCTCCCGGCATTACCATCTCTGTACCTGAAGGCAATGTGGCCACACCTGTTACATCCGTTGTCCGGAAGTAAAACTGAGGACGATATCCATTGAAAAACGGGGTATGACGGCCACCCTCATCCTTCTTTAGTACATATACACTGGCTTTAAACTTTGTATGGGGCGTAATGGAACCCGGCTTTGCCAATACCATACCGCGCGTGAGTGATTCTTTATCTATACCACGTAGCAGTAATCCGGCATTGTCTCCGGCCCGGCCTTCATCCAACAGTTTCCTAAACATCTCTACACCGGTCACTATGGTCTTTTTGGTCTCTCCCATTCCAATCATTTCCACTTCATCACCGACCTTAATAATTCCACTCTCTATACGGCCCGTTCCTACGGTACCACGACCTGTAATTGAGAATACATCCTCCACAGGCATTAAGAATGGTTTGTCAATGTCACGCTTTGGTTCAGGGATAAAACTATCACATGCTTCCATGAGTTCTGTGATACAGGCAGTTGCGGCTTCATCGTTCACATTATTCAGCGCATTTAAGGCACTGCCTTTAATAATAGGAATATCATCACCAGGGAAGTCATATTCGTTTAATAAATCTCTTAGTTCCATCTCAACAAGCTCGATGAGCTCTTCATCATCTACCTGATCTGTCTTATTCATAAATACAACGATAGAAGGCACATTAACCTGACGAGCTAGAAGCACATGTTCTCTGGTCTGAGGCATAGGGCCATCTGCAGCGGATACCACTAAAATACCCCCATCCATCTGAGCGGCACCTGTAATCATATTCTTAATATAGTCTGCGTGACCGGGGCAATCTACGTGCGCATAATGACGATTCTCCGTTTCATACTCTACATGAGCTGTCTGAATCGTTATACCACGCTCCCTTTCTTCCGGGGCATTATCGATACTATCGAAAGAACGGGTCTCACTTAAGCCTTTCGNTGCCTGCGTCATCGTTATCGCCGCNGTTAGCGTTGTCTTACCATGATCTACATGGCCTATTGTCCCAATGTTTAAATGGGGCTTATTNCGTTCAAATTTTTGTTTTGACATAATTTAAGATCCCTTCTTTTTAAGAGGCTTTCCCATGCACCTTCTCGATAATACTTTCTNTTACCGAGGCAGGNACTTCTTTAAAGTTTGAAAATTCCATATGAAACACGGCACGACCNTGNGTTATCGANCGCAAATCTGTGGCATAACCAAACATTCTTGCCAAAGGTNCAACTGCATTTAGTACATGCGCATCTTTACGTTGTCCCATACTCTCAATATTCCCACGGCGCGAATTAATATCACCCATAACGTCGCCCAAATATTCTTCAGGCACAACCACTTCTACCTTCATCATAGGCTCCATCAATACGGGTCCTGCTTTTTTACACGCTTCTTGGATAGCCATAGAACCAGCAATTTTAAACGCCATTTCAGAGGAGTCGACATCATGGTACGAACCATAAACAAGCTCAACGCGAATATCTTCAATCGGGTATCCGGCAAGGACACCATTCTTAATGGCTTCTTGCATTCCTTGACTAACTGGTTTAATATATTCCCGAGGTATAACACCTCCAACAATCTTATCCTCGAAATGATAACCTTTGCCCACCTCATTTGGTTCGACATTAATCACAACATGACCATACTGTCCACGACCACCAGACTGACGAGCAAATTTCACGTCGATTTTTTCAACACGCTTCGTAATTGCTTCTGTGTATGCGACCTGCGGTGTACCTACGTTTGCTTTTACATTGAATTCACGCAACAAACGATCGACTAAAATCTCTAAGTGAAGCTCTCCCATACCAGCAATAATTGTTTGACCTGTATCAGGATGGATTGAAACCTTAAAGGTAGGATCTTCCTCAGAAAGCTTTCCAAGCCCTTTTGACAACACATCTTGATCAGCTTTTGTTGCCGGCTCAACAGACACCTCAACAACAGGTTCTGGGAATTCCATTGATTCTAACAGAATCTCCTTTTTTTCTTCGCAAAGCGTATGTCCAGTATGCGTATTCTTCAACCCAACAGCTGCAACAATTTCACCAGCAGATACTTTTTCTAATTCTTCTCTTTTATTGGCATGCATCAATAAAATTCGACTAATTCTTTCTCGCTTACCCGTATTTGGATTCGCAACATAAGAGCCGGCATTTAAACTACCAGAATAAACACGCATGAAAGTTAATTTCCCTACATATGGGTCCGTCATTACTTTAAACGCTAAAGCACTAAACGAATCGTCCACACTTGGCTCTCTCGTCATGGCTACATCAGAATCATCTGGATCATATCCATTGATTGAGCCAATATCAAGAGGAGAGGGTAAAAAATCATTTACAGCATCCAATAGTCGCTGAACACCTTTATTCTTAAAGGCAGAGCCGCATAAGGTTGGTACAAATGTATTATCTAAACACCCTTTTCGAATAGCGGATTTTAATTCATCTTCAGTGATTTCTTTTTCGTCTAAATATTTTTCAAGAAGATGCTCATCGTAACTTGCCGTTTCTTCTATGAGGTGGTGACGCCATTTTTCAGCCTCTTCGACCATATCATTGGGGATATCCCCAATTTCAAAGTGAGTACCCAATGAAGATTCATTATAAAGAATAGCTTTCATGGTAATTAAATCGATAATTCCCGTAAAAATATCTCCGGCACCAATGGGTAACACAATTGGAAGTGGATTCGAACCTAAACGCTCTTTAATCATTTC
>PAXB01000030.1 GCA_002715035.1 Fidelibacterota bacterium | reverse complement strand
ATGAAATCTGAGGAAGAAAATTTAGAATCTTTAAGTAAGGATTTGGTTGAACGTCGGGAAAAATTGGAAGTGCTCATGAATGATTCTTCTGAAGAAAAATCCAAGTTAGATAAGGAAAGAGAAAAGGAAAGAGATAATATAGATTTCACCACCTTATCTCGATATGATCGAATTCATCAAGCACGCAGAGGATTATCCGTAGTGTTGGTAGAAGGATCCGCCTGTGGTGGTTGTGGGGCATTTGTACCGCCCCAGATTGTTTCTGAAGTCAAAGCTGGGAAAGGTCCAAAAACCTGTGATAGTTGCAGTCGTTTCCTTTATTATGAATCTAATTAACCCTATATAAATTATTGTGTAATTTCTATTGATTTTTGAAATGAGAGCCGGTCGGATAGTTGCTCTCAATCTGCAGATTGCATTATTGAGAGAGGAAAGTCCGAGCACCGCAGGATAGGATGCCTTCTAACGGAAGGACCCCCTATATTGTGGGGATGGAAAGTGCAACAGAAAATATACCGCCGTCGATACGTTTAGGGCTTGCTCTGAGTTTGTCGAAGGGCAAGGGTGAAATGGTGGTGTAAGAGACCACCAGGTTTTGATGTAAATCAGAATGCTTGTAAACCCCATCCGGTGCAAGACCAAGTATACCCCAAGATGTAATCCGCATCATTATTCGGGGAGGGTTGGTCGCGTGATCCTGATAGTAATATCGGGACCAGATGAATGACTATCAATTACAGAACTCGGCTTATAGATTGGCTCTCATTTCAACAATCAATGCCCCCCCNAGTNTCCCTTGTCAAAGCTTGCCCNCCGTAATGCCTTGTNCATCGTAACAAAGTGTAGANGTAAATGTAGGTTGGGGTTGGAAATCCAAAATACGGGGCTTTAGCCCATAAAGAGTCCACAATCCAGTCTTTGTCGTCCTACAAGGAGAAACAACTGTACTGGGGTAATACAGCGTACATTCCAACCGTGTAGCGAATAATGTGTGTTAAATACTAAAAATTCTTATATATTAAAAGGCCATGCGCTGGAAGATTAAACAACCATCCGAAGACCATGTCGCTTCTNTAAAAAAAGAATTCAACACCTCCGAAATTATTGCAAAAGTGTTGGCCAATCGGNGGATTGAATCCTTGAAATCTTCTCACAACTTTTTCAATCCGTCCAATGATCAACTCCATGACCCTTTCATGATNAAAAATATGGATATCGCCGTTGACCGTATTTCCAAGAACATTCAAAATCAAAAACCNATATTGATTTTTGGGGACTATGATGTGGATGGAACCACCGGNGCCTCTTTACTATATTTAGGTCTAAAAGATCTCAATGCAATAGTTGAATATTATATTCCCCATAGAGAAAAAGAAGGATATGGATTATCCTCTGGCGGAATTGANTANGCNCANTCTNTNGGTGCCGATTTGCTCATTACCTGTGATTGTGGTATNAATGCGTTTCAGCCAGTAGATTATGCNAATGAGCATGNNNTTGATATTATTATTACCGATCACCATATACCCGATAAAAAACTGCCCAATGCCTATGCAGTCCTCAATCCGAAACAAAAAGGTTGTGANTATCCCTTCAAAGGTCTGTGCGGGTGTGGTGTNGCNTTTAAATTAATTTCTGCNNTTTCAGAAAAAAGCGGAATTGGNCAAAACGTTGGGTTAAATTATTTAGATTTGGTTGCCCTGGCCACATCGGCAGATATGGTGCCAATTTTGGATGAAAATAGAGTCTTGGTNCATNGGGGCTTGGATCAATTAGAAGAGTCTAAAAGTCCTGGAATTCANCAATTATTNGTNCAAACAGGATTAGTGGGGGAATCCCTTAATGTGGGAAAACTGGTTTTTGGCTTGGCCCCAAAGATCAATGCTGCAGGCCGAATGGGAGATGCAAATCGTACAGTTGAATTATTGACCACTTCTGATAAAACGCGAGCAGAAGAATTAGCTTCAATCTTAGTCCAGGAAAATAAACGTCGCCAACTCATCCAGGAGGATATCGTGAATGATGCCATTCGCCTCGTCCATTCTCAGGTGGATTTGGAGAATAACAAGGTGGTGATCATTGGCTCCAAAGGGTGGCACCCCGGTGTGGTAGGTATTGTGGCTTCCCGTATCAAGGATGAATTTTCCCGTCCTGCAATTGTGATAGCATTTGATAAGGAAGGAATTGGAAAAGGATCAGCACGGAGTATTCCCCACCTCGATTTGTATGAAGCACTTTCCTATGCCGCTAAATTTCTTGAAGGTTACGGTGGCCATCCCATGGCGGCTGGGTTGACAGTACATGAGGATAAGTTTGAAAATTTTAAATNATTATTTTTAAGAAATGTGAATAAAATACTGACCAATGATGATTTGATACCCGCTATCAGCATTGATGGCGAAATGGCCTTAACCGATATCAATTCTCGNTTTATGCGATTTTTAGAAAAATTGGGCCCTTTTGGACCAGGAAACATGCGCCCAAAATTTGTGAGTAGAAATTTATCAATCTCTGGNCANCCGCGACTCATGGGGAATGGAGAACATATCCGTTTTATCGTCNGTCAAAATGGTAGGAATTATCCTGCTGTTGGGTTCAAATTATCTTCCCATTATGAGGATTTGATTCGAGGTGTTCCTGTGGATATAGCCTACGTAGTTGAGGTTAATCAGTGGCAGGGCCAATCAAATATTCAGCTGAATGTCAGGGACATTCAACTTTCNGATTAATATGATAGNATTCTATGCATAAAAGTAAAATTACNGGTTTAGGTTTTGAAGTTCCNGAGAATGTGGTTAAGAATGCCGATTTAGAGGAAATAATGGAAACCTCTGATGAATGGATTCAAACACGATCTGGTATAAAGGAAAGAAGGTGGGCTACCGAAGATTTAGCCACATCAGATTTGGCGATTNGTGCATCAAAAAAAGCCATGAAAATGGCTGGCGTATCTTCAGAAGATATAGACCTTGTGATTGTAGGAACCTTGTCCTCAGATTATTTTTTCCCTGGAGTCAGTGCGCAACTTCAAGATAAACTTAATCTCCGGAATATAGCTGCATTTGATATTAAAGCAGCTTGCTCTGCTTTTGTATACTGTCTTTCTGTGGGAGACCAATTTATACGNAGTGGTATGGCAAAAACAGCCCTAATCGTTGGAGCNGAAACACAAACAAAGTTGATTGACAAAACGACACGAGGCCGGGATATTGCCGTTCTTTTTGGGGATGGCGCTGGCGCAGCCATTATTCAAACCAGTGATGATGACAGCGGAATTCTTTCGACACATCTCCATTGCCAAGGGAAGGATATGAAAAACCTTTGGATGGAAGGGCCCGGTTCCGCTCCCGGCGTTTGGATTCATAATAAACAAGCCATTGCCCATGGTCGATTATCCCCCAAGATGAATGGTCGGGAAGTATTTCGGAATGCCGTGAAACGATTTCCGGAGGTCATTCAGGAAGCCATGGATGAAAATGGTCTGACAATGGAAGATATAAAATTAATTATACCTCATCAGGCCAATAACAGGATTAGCCAAGCCGTGGCGAAACGGATGGGAATTGGCATGGATCGTNTATACAGCAACATTCATAAATATGGAAATACNACTGCTGCGTCCATACCGATTGCCTTAACAGAAGCNCANCAAGAAGGAAAAATCCAAAAAGGAGATCATATTATTTTAGCCGCTTTTGGGGCCGGATATACATGGGCTTCTGCAGCCATTCGCTGGTAAGGCTCAATTGATGGAAAACACCTTAACTATTTAAATTTCAATTTAATTAATAAGAGAAAAATGGATACATTATTTTTTACAGATGAGCATACCATGCTGGTGGAAATGGTCCGTGACTTTGCAGATAACGAAATCACACCTGTGGCAAGAGAATTAGACGCAACAGGCGAATTTCCCAAAAATTTAGTNCATCAAATGGCTGAGTTGGGTCTTATGGGGATTCCCATCCCAGAATCATTAGGTGGTGCTGGAATGGATACGGTCGCCTATGCGGCTGCAGTCATGGAACTGGCCAGAGCCGACGCATCGGTTGCTATCACCATGGCGGCACATACGTCTCTAGGGACAATGCCGATTGTTATAGCAGGGTCCGAGGAACAAAAGAAAAAATTCGTACCACCACTGGCTTCCGGAGAAATGATTGGNGCTTTTGGGCTTACCGAACCGGATGCTGGGAGTGATGCTGGCGCAACCAAAACTACCGCTGTAAAAAAAGGGGATGAATATATTCTCAATGGCGGTAAAATTTTTATCACAAATGTGGGAGAGGCGGGAATTCTAAATTTAACCGCACGGGTGATTGAGGAAGATGAAGATAAGGGAATTGGGGCCTTTATTATTGAAACCAACACACCGGGTTTGATCATTAATCCCAAAGAAAAGAAAATGGGNTGGTGTGCCAGTGATACCCGCCAGATTTTCTTCGAAGATATGGCTGTCCCAGCAAAAAATATGCTGGGTACCCCGGGAATAGGCTTTAAAACATTCCTGAAAACATTAACCGGGGGAAGAATTTCTATTGCCGCCCTTTCAGTTGGTACAGCGCTGGGTGCCTATGAGCGCGCATTAAAATATGCAGCAGAAAGAAAAGCCTTTGGAAAAGTAATACATAAATTTCAAGCTATTGGCAATAAATTGGCTGACATGGCCACAGAAATAGAAGCAGCTAAACTGCTTACATTTCACGCCGCATGGATGAAGGATCAAGGGTTGGATATTCAAAAAGAAGCAGCCATGGCAAAATTATTTGCCAGTGAAACTGCCATGCGAACCACAACCGAAGCTATTCAGATCCATGGTGGATATGGCTACGTAAAAGAGTATGATGTTGAACGGTATTTTCGGGATGCCAAAATCCTTGAGATCGGTGAAGGAACCAGCGAAATCCAGCGCCTCATCATTTCAAAAAATATTGTTAATTCCGTCAAGGCGATGTAATGGTACGTATCCCCAATAAGCCTTCTTTAACGGATCAAATATGGAGTATTTTGAATCATTATTGGCGTCAAATTGCCATTTTATTGGTGGTGATTGCCATCCTATCCTTATTTTTTCCACAGGGAAAGGCATTGATTTATTCTTATCAATTGAATGATGTAGCCAGAGAAGAGGTCGTCGCCCCATTTAATTTCCCCATTTTAAAAACCGCGATTGAACTCCAATCAGATTTGGATGAAGCGATAAAATCGGAGTCATTTTTATTTTCCCGCTCTCAGGAAGTTGTTGATGATCAAGTAGTAGGTGTTGGGGAATATTTTAACTTAGTGAAATCGATTCAAAACGCGAATAAAAAATTGTCTGATTCTCAAGATTCACTCTATAGAAACCGATTTTCAGATCAATATGATGCGGCCAGAATTGTATTTCAATCTGATAGTGCTGCTTTAGATATTTTAATGGCACGAATTAACGGGGAATTCCCATTTGCTTCTAATAATGAAAAATGGGAGAATGTTTTTTTATCAAACCCTCAGGATACGTCTAGGATTGATTTAGAAAAATTGGAGAATGATATTATCCAAATTTCCAGNAACCGGTGGGCTGAGGGTATCTATGATATTGGAATATCAGAAATTGTCAGTCATAAGGTGGCTGTCAATATTGGAAATAATGAAGCACCGGAATTAACGGAGCCAGGCACTTATAACGACTTACAAAATGCCTGGACAAAGGCGAGAGTAGAAGTGACCAATATATTTTCTGATGAAGGGGATGTTCGCAGAGATTTGGGTTATTCCCTAATTATAGAATTTATGAAGCCCAATATAATTTTTGATCGCGAAACCACCGAACGGAGACAAAAGGCCAGGCAGGATCGTGTACCGAGAAATAAAGGGATTATTCTGAAAAATGAAAGAATTGTGGATGCCAATACACGGATTACAGCGGATGATTTACAAAAACTTCATTCATTGTCTGTTGCCATAGATATCAAGGCTCGAGAAGAAAAAGGCCTTGATGTAGCGCTATCCTATTTAGGACGAATTTTAGTTATTGGCATAATTATTTCATTCTTTTTTACCTTCCTTCTCACCTACCGGACAACCATTTTTGAAGATTGGAAAATGGTGCTGCTGCTCGCACTCATATTTACAATTGAAGTTGGCCTTGCATATTTATTTACCCAAAAGCTGGAATTATCGGAATATTTAATCCCAATTACAGTGGCGGCTATGGTGCTTACGATCATGTTTGACGCTCGGATTGGGTTTATGGGAATCACCTCCATCATCTTACTCGTGGCAATTCTTATCGGGAACAATGTTGAATTTATGGTTACGTCTATGTTCACATCTTCCGTAGGGATTTTCGCCGTTCGCCAACTTCGCCGCCGTAGCCAACTTTTTACAGCAATTTTTGCATTGGTTGGGAGTAGTGCTTTGGCCATTGTTAGTCAGGGATTATTTAAGGGGCATCCTTTGCCAATAATGGGATATGATATGATGAATTTGGGTGTAGTGGCAGTATTGTCGCCCATAGTGACCTATGGACTGATTGGCATATTGGAAGTATCTTTTAGTATTACCACGAACCTGACGCTGATTGAGTTGCTTGATTTTCAGCACCCACTCCTAAAAAGGCTTCAGCATGAAGCCAACGGCACGTTTAACCATAGCATTGTTGTTGGGAATTTGGCAGAAGCATGTGCCGATGCCATTGGAGCCAATTCTCTCTTATGTCGCGTCGGTGCTTATTACCATGATTTGGGTAAAATGGCACGTCCCGAATATTTTATCGAAAACCAGTATAGTGGCAAAAACAAACATGATTCTCTTACACCGGTTATGAGTGCAAAAATAATTAAAAACCATGTAACAGAAGGATTAAATCTGGCGAAAGAATACGGCCTGCCAAATATTGTGAGTGATTTTATTCCCATGCACCACGGCACCACGAGGGTTGAATATTTTTATCGAAAAGCCTTAGAAGAGGCTGGTGATGGGAAAGTGAATGAAAAACAATTTCAGTATCCCGGCCCAAAACCCAATTCAAAAGAAACGGGTATCCTTATGATTTGTGAAGCTGTTGAAGCGGCCGTTCGATCAATCCAAAAACCGGATATCATGAAGATTGAGGAAATGATTGATAAAATCGTCGATATGAGAATCAATGCCGGTCAATTGTCTGAATGTCCCCTCACAATGGATGAACTCACCCGAATTAAGGGGAATGTAGATGGCACCACAGGTCTTTTGCCGGTGTTAAGAGGAATCTACCATATTCGTATTGAATATCCAGATGACAACAATGGTGACAAATCTCAAGAGGTTGCCAAAGCTTGATATCAATAAAAGTTGAAATAGACCCCATACTTGAGGGTCTGAACAAATCAGCTGTTATTTTAATTATAAAAAATGTTTTGGAGTCAGAAGGAATTCAGGATGCAAGCATTTCGTTCATATTTGGTTCCGATGAATTATTAAGTGGACTGAAAAAAGAATTTTTCAATAAAAATCAATGGACCGATGTCATTGCATTTCGAATGAACGATTATAAGGAGGAAGTGGTGGAGGGTGAAATTTATATCAGTATTCCCAGAGCCAAAGAAAATGCAAATAAATTTAACGAACCTTTTGCGAAAGAAATAGGAAGATTGATTATTCATGGTGGCTTGCATCTATTGAATTATGATGACCAAACAACGGTTGATAAAAAAGTTATGANGGGAAAAGAAGATGAATATTTACAGCATTGCAAATGGGAAAATTTAATAGATGAGTAACGCAGTTCAGGAAAAATTTGAAGAACTGATTAAAATTGTTAAGCGCTTAAAAGCGCCGGATGGATGTCCTTGGGACCGTGAGCAGACCAACGCATCTTTACTGCCCTATTTTTTGGAAGAAGCCTATGAAGTGATAGAAAGTGTAGATAATGAAAATTGGTTTGAACTGAAAGAAGAATTAGGCGATATATTGCTTCATGTCATATTCCAAGCGGTGCTTGCAGAAGAAAATGGACATTTTAACATCAATGATTCATTGGACAATGTAAATGAAAAACTGGTTCGTAGGCANCCNCATGTTTTTGGAGATGCCAAGGCAGATAAAGCATTTCATGCNAAACAGAATTGGGAAGCAGAAAAACATAAAGAAAAAAATCGGAAATCACGNTTAGATGGTGTGCCCAAAACGTTACCCGCGTTGATCCGAGCCCAGAGACTTCAGCAAAAAGCCAGTTATGCCGGGTTTGATTGGGATAAGGTCGAACAGGTTTGGGATAAAATTCATGAAGAAATTTTGGAATTAAAAGAAGCGCAATCCAATAACGCGAAAGAACATATTGCTGAAGAAATTGGAGACGTATTGTTTTCTGTTGTAAATCTGGCCCGATTCTTGGATATCCCGGCTGAAGATGCTCTGCGGAGGACNAATAAGAAATTCACCGACCGTTTTTCTCAAGTGGAAGCAGAATTGAAAAAAAGAGGCAAAATGGTAGAAGATTCATCCTTGGAGGAAATGGATGCCATTTGGAATGAAGCCAAACAAAACGAGTAATTATTTTGCAAACCTCTATAATTAATTTTTACGAATTGTAAGGTTATGGAAAGAATATAGGATGATTAAAACGCGTCAATTATTTGATCAAGATACTTGGACCTATACTTACTTGATTTTTGAGGTTGAATCAAAAGAAGCTGTCATTGTTGATCCTGTTTTAGAAAACTTTTTGAGAGATACAATCCTCCTCAAAAAATTAGGGCTTACCCTTGTTGGTATTTTAGAAACACATGTGCATGCTGATCATATTACAGCCGCAAACAAAATAAGAAATTCTTTGGGTGTTAAGATTTATATGGGTTCTAAATCTGGGGTAAAGGTTGCTGATGTTTTATTGGATGATGGAGATCAAATAAAATTAGGAACAGAGTGGATCACAGCTATCCATACGCCAGGGCACACAAAAGGAAGCACCACATATTATATAGATAATATGTTATTTACCGGGGATACACTATTTATTGGTGGTACGGGAAGAACGGACTTTCAAGGTGGTTCAGCAGCGGATACATTCAATAGTTGTAAAAATAAACTGTTTACCTATCCAGATGACACATTGGTTTATCCAGCCCATAATTATGAAGGACTAACAGTCTCAACGATTGGAGAAGAGCGAAGATGGAATCCAAATGTAGGCGATGGGATAAAAGAAGAAGAGTTTATAGAANAAGAAAAAAGAAAAGATCGCCCCTACCCGCATCTATTTGATATTGCTGTTCCAGCAAATATGACCTGCGGCCCAAAGGACTAGGTTTTTTCGAATCATTCATTTCCCTTGAATTGTCACCACCAATTTTCGGCTTCCCCCACGGTTTCTGTGCTCACATAAATATATCCCCTGCCATGTCCCCAAATTAAGTTTTCCATCTGTGATTGGGATGCTCACCGAAGAACCCAAAATCGATGATTTTAAATGAGCTGGCATATCATCAGGCCCTTCAAAAGTGTGCTGGTAATATGGCGCATTTTCCGGTACCATTTGGTTAAAGTGCGATTCAAAGTCGTCTCGGACCGTCGGATCGGCATCTTCATTAATGGTCAGTGAAGCGGATGTATGTTTGATAAAAACCTGCATGGTTCCAACTTCAATTTCTTGGACTTCAGNCAAGTGTTTCAGCACTTCATCTGTGATCAGGTGAAACCCTCTTTGTCTCGGATTTAATGATATTTCTTTTTGTATCCACATAATATTTTGTCATTATGTTTGCTAAGAACCACGAATTGGGAATATATTTTAGTGTTTCTTCGCGCACTTCGCGGCTATAATTTTTTCTCCATCCAGATTCTCATTTCTCGGATATCATCATTGGGTTCTGAATCAATGATATCAAATCCCCGGTCAATGGCAAATGCAATCATCGCTTCATGTTTATTTCGGGTTTTTAATTTGATGGATGTATATCCATTTGATTTGGCCCAATCNTCNTGAACATCAGCCAAATTGGACGCAATTCCCCGGCCTCGATAATTTGGAATGACTCCCCCCATCCAGGAATAAAATGATCCATCCTTAAAACGATCATATCCCACCTTAAACCCAACGGGATGACCATCCAATTCAGCAGTTAAGACCAATTCAGATTCATCNAATCGTTTGTNATATTCCTCTATGTTGTAAGGANAATCAAACTCAGGTATTTTNGTAGAAACCATAATGGCACTTTCCAAATCTCCAGTAACCATTTGCAGATCCATGCTAAGTTTTTCGTTCCTTTTTACGGGCCGCAGGGAAAAGAACGTTATTCAAGATAAGGCGATATCCGGGAGAGTTTTTGTGAAGAGAAAGATCTGTTTGAGGATCGCCCACAAAATGCTGATAATCCTCTGGATCATGACCGCCTAAAAAAGTAAAGGTTCCCTGCCCTTGATTNCCATGAAGATATTTCACTTGTGGAGTTGTGGTGTCTTCTCCCATAATTAACACATGTTTTTTAANATTATCGCGATTGAACCCAGTGGTTTGTCCCATAAATCCTTTGACAATAGTCACATGATTTTGGGTCAACATCGTTGGTACAGGGTCATATTTTGCAGAAAATTCAAACAGGGTAAAATAATCGGCTTCAGCACCGCGGACGATTGGATTATCACTAGGCGGATAATCAATGTCAGAATATTCATACACCATTGGGTCAGGGTTAATGATGAAATTGGTGAAAGCCAGGGTTTGGTTAAAATCCATTTTATCGACCGCATTTTTCTCGATGGGGGTATCATCATAAACGGAATGGGCTGCATCCACGTTTATCGCTGCCAGCGCAATATCGAATGAATCCGTGGCAGAGCACATGGCAAAAAGGAACCCCCCATTGGCCACATAATTTTTAATCATCTGGGCCAAGGCCTTTTTCTGGGCATGGACAGAATGGTAACCTAGCTTTTGTGCCATGGATTCAAATTGTTGTTTCTGATCAATATACCACGCCGCCGTGTGATAATTTCGATAGAATTTTCCATATTGTCCGGTGAAATCCTCATGGTGCAAGTGAAGCCAATCATATTGATCTAATGTGCCATTAAAGACTTCTTCGTCCCAAAGTGTTTCATAGGGGATTTCTGCATAGGTAAGGGCCAAAGTTACCGCATCATCCCAGGGTTGTTTTCCCGGTGGGGTATAAATGGCAATTTTGGGTGCCTTTTCTAGCAGGACTACATCCATATTATTGACTTCTACCTCATTATAAATAGCCAATATTTGTTCTGCGCCAATAACCTCATAAGATACACCACGGACACGACATTCCTGCTCAACGTCTGGATAACTATCAATCAAAAATGTACCCCCTCGATAATTCAAAATCCATTCAACATTAATATTCTCATTCAAGATCCAATATGCAGTTCCATAGGCTTTCAAATGATCTTTTTGTGCTTGATCCATTGGGATGAGTATTTTTTGACTAAAGCCAAATTGAATAAGTAGCAAAATAGTTGGGATGAAAGGTCTCAATTAACTCTCCTGTGGTTTAGATAATTTTCGAATGTGGAGGCGTATCGGTTCAACCAAAAGGGATGATTTGCATTCAGATAAAATTCGATGATAATGACTCAATGCATTCTTGGGATTTCCTAAAAACCGTTCTTCAATTTCTCCCGCTAATGCCAGGCCTCGATCTTTGAGGGAAGTATTTTCTATAGATAAAGCAGCAGAAAGGGCAGACTCTGGTTGATCAAATTCTAATAATAAAAGTGCCTTTCTTAATGTGGAAAGAGGTGTAATTAATGCGTCGGGGTGACGCTGACTGATATAATCGAATGTTTCAATAGCTTCCTGTATTTTAAACTGTCTGACCAATGCCTCTCCCTNNAAAAATGATTCAAACGCCATTCGATCGTCTCGGGTGCCGTCTGAATAATAATGGGTAATTAAATCATGTATTTCCATCAAGTCATTAAAAAATTGATGGTTTGGGTCCATAGAATAAATAGTAGAATCCAGAAAGGCCAACGGCTGCTTAATATTNCGATTAAATAATAGACTATTCAAGTACCTAATGGTATATGTATCAATATTATTTAAGGTTGAACTCTGATTAAAATATTCAATGGCCTTAGCATATTGGCCGGTAGACAATAATAAATCACCGATTCGGGTTCGGATTTTTTTGGTGAGATCTACATTGGGACGAGATGCAAGTGCTGTTTCGTAGGAAATCTTTGCACCACCCATATCCTGCAGAAAATTTAATTGGATTTCCCCTAAACGAAAATGCACAGTGGCGGTTGGTTGTGATGGTGGGAGTAAAACCAGAATGGATTGATAATGTTCTATCGTATTGGCCAATGGATCATCCAAGATATTGGGTGTTTTTACTCGAATGGGTTGAAAAAATTCATTGTCAGGGTACCATTTCACAAATTGTAATTTCGTTTGGTTCTGAATAATTTGATTTTCGTATGCTTGCCCTAAACCCAATAAAGTTTTGCCCAATATGGAAGGGTCTTTTTGAGTCATATTTTGTAGAAAGTAATGATAAGCGCGAATGGACAATTCATATTGTTTTTCTTTCATAAGGTTTTCAGAAAAAACCAGCCATCGTTTTGAATCACCCGGATTATTTACACCCATTTTTTCATGTTGATCCAGCGCCTTTTGAAACTGTCCAGTTTTATAATAAAATCCCGCTGATATTATTTTTACTTCTGGAATGATTGCTGACGCAGACAACAGGGTGGAGTCAATCAATGCATGGGTTGTTGAATCATCGCTCATGAGTAAAATACGGTCAGTCGCATATCTCAAATATTGTTTTTGATGCCGAATTAAGGTCAAATATTCTCTTAAAGATCGGTCGTATGTTTGTCGGGATTGATAATAATTTGCCAGGTCAATGGCTAAGAAATGAGGTTCGTTAAATTGGTCTCTTCCATCACGGACGAGAGATTCCATGGCTTCCGTTTGACCAAATCGAATATAGGTGTGGAACAAGAGCCGATAAGTGGTCTGATTGGTTAATTTAGTTTTTCTAAAATGGCGCCAGATTTCCAACGCTTTCTCCTGCTCTTGATTGCGAAAATAAAACTCCCCAAGTGTTAATTCGGATTGGAGATCTTCGGGATGATTTTTCAGCCAATTTTTAATCAATGGAATTCCTGCAGCTGGATCCCCGGTTTTAGAAAAAATATTTCTTAATTGAAAATAGGCCGGCTGGTTGTTAGGGTCGCCGTTTAATATTTGATTATAGATTTGGATTGCCCCATCCAAATTGCCCGACTGTTCCATAGCCATGGCTTGGACAAATGCCGCTTGTCCTTCCGGGAGTACCTCAATTTGGGCAGTTAATTGGACGATTATCAACAAAGGCCAAAGATGCTTCAAGGGTTGATTCCTTCTATTTGAATTGAGGTACTTGTATCAGGCATAATGACTGCTTCCGCCTCACTAAGTGCATTGAAATAGCGTCGGATCATTTTTTGATAATCACGGGAATACCCCGACTTTAAAGCATGGTTCATGGCATTCATAATGAGCGATTGTCTCTGTCCCAAATCTTGGGGTAATCCCGAAGGCCCGGCGAATACAACCTGTGTGGCTGTTTCTGATTTTCTTTCTTCTTCAAACCCCCGTTGTGTCATTGATTTTTGGCTGTCAATCATACGAGATAAAATCCGTTGCTGACGGTCTGATGTTTGCCGGTTAAACTGTTTTCGCTCTAAATCCTTGATGACTTGGTCCATTTCATTGGCAATGCCTGATAAATCTCCTAATCCTTGTTCTCCAGCTTGTTCCATTTCATCCATCATTTGTTGGAGCGACTTCCGAACACCTTGCTGTTGAGCTAACATTTGCTGCATCAGTCCTTCCTGCATGGAAGATGCCATTTGACCGAGTGCTAATTGCATCCCCTGGTTATTAATCCCCTGTTGTTGTCCCGTCATTTCTTCCATACGTTTCAAGAATGCTTCATAACCGCTGGCAGAGCCACCTTCCTGCATTTGTTTAATCGTTTGAATAATCGTTTTTGCACCTTCATTTAACGCAGCCATTGCCTGTCCTTGATTCCCTAAAGACGCGCTACCATTCCGCTCAGCCAGTTTTCCCTTAGAAGTTTCCATTTGAGCATAGGCCATCCCCAGTTTCCGGCCCATATCCGGAGAAACCATAAATGTTTCTCGTGATAAGGTCATCATATTGTTCATCGTTTGGGACAGTTGGTCTTGAAGCATTTGCTGGTTTCCAGCTAAATCGCCCAATCGGGGGGAATTTCTGGGAATATCTCCTGTCTCATTTTTCAAAGATTCTTGAGCTTTCGAAAGGGTGAGGACATCACGCAAAATAGATCTGAATTTACGGGCCATATCCTGGGTTGTTTCCCTTTGAAAATCGTTTAAAATATTTTCCATGGACAATTCCATAGATTCTAATGATTGAAGGCCGGCGTAACTATGATCCATTGCCGAATAGGAGTTTTGTTTTTTTAGACTTTGAACAGTTTCATTTAAATGGTTTTCAGAAGATTGAGCTTGTTCTGAATCAGATAAATCTTCCAAACTTTTGGCCGTCTTTCGGCTAAAGTCCTTTACGTCTTTTGCAGCAGCATTCATGGCATCCAGAATTTCATCCAATTCGTTCTGGCTCATTTTTTCCTCCAGACTTAATCGATCAAAAATCGAAGGGTCCGTTTGGCGTGTTGTCCGTCTGATTTGTTCATCAATATTATCTTGATTCTCGACCAATTGCTGGATTCGTTTTCGCAATTCATCTACTTGCTGCTCCGCTTTTACCCGTTTAAATATATCTAGAAATCGATCCAATTCCTGTTCGATTTGCTCCAAATTATTTGATAGGTTTTCTAAAGCACTAAGCAAATCTTTTGAATTCATATTTTCAAGTGCCTGATGCATCCAATCCATGTTCTGAAGCATTTCCGGTGGAAAAATATCTTCAATTAATTTTTGCAAATCTTTGAATTTTTCCATCAAGTTGTCTGAAAATAATTGATGTTTTTCACCGGTATTATTCAATGCGTCCAATTGTTCTGACAACGCTTCATAATCAGTTAATTTATCTTGAACCGATTCCAGAGTTTCTTTCAGNGCTTGCTGGTCTTTCCAATTGGGCTTATCTGTTTTTAAAAGNGTTAATTCNGCTTTTTNCAACTGTTTCTGAAGTTTNTGTATTTCTGCTAACTCNATTTCNACAGCATCAGAAATTTCACTTCCTCTTTCATTAAATGAATGAAATAAGTCATTGAGTGACGGTAACCTGGCGATAAAAGTTCCGGATATAGATTTTTTAGGACCAGAAATATCATCATTATCGTATAATTCAAAATGAAAATGAACTTCATCTTCCGGCATAAGGCCAAGGGGCACCAAGTTCCAAACGGTATTGATATCCTGACGGGACTGGTTTGGATCCTCTATATGTATGCTGAACATGGATATAAATGGTTCCATTTGAATATAACTTGGTCTTTGGATTTCATAGGCAAGCTGAAGGTTAGAAAAACCAAAGTCATCTTCAATCGTCATCATAATAGGAATAGATTGGTCACCGCCCAATTCCACAATAGGCGGTGGTTGGATGATAGTCATTTCCGGTGTTAGATCAGGAATCATTTGTAACTTAAAAGGAATGGGATTTCGGTTTGTAATTCCGCGAATGTCCGTTAAATGAATGGAAAATTCTCCATCTTCTTTGATGATAAAATTATATTGGGCGTTTTTACGTTGCACCTTCATCATTTGGGCTTCACCATTTAAAATCAATTTTGCCTGAGCTAATTGTTGATTCGATTGAAGATGAACTGAAATGCTTGATCCATTTAGTGCTTGGATTTCAGCTTGATTTGCCTTTTGAATTTGTGGGATTAATCCCGTGTATTCTGGCGGACGAATCGTAACAGAAAAATCCTCAATGGTGGGACGGTCTGTGACAGAAATAGAATAATCTTTCGATGAAATTTCATCCCATGGCTGCCAAAATTGTGTTGATGTATAGAATGAGCGGTAACGGTAGTTCTGGAATACTTCTTTTAATTCTGCCGTAAAAATATTTTTATCTTTTGTGGGGTAGATTGTTTTTAAAATCAGTGAATCTCTTCCTGGAACGAAAGCCACGGGTTTGAATTCTATTTGAAGGGAATCGGGAATGTCGCCGATTGCTGAGAATGACACGACTGTATTTTCCCCGCCTANGACATTCATGTGTCGGGATAAACTTTTTAATTTAAAAGGCTTGGGAACAATGAATTCTGTTTTTGGGTGGGTCCAACGGTATAAAGATGAGATGGAATGCTTCCATGTAAAAGCCAAAGATAAGATAGAGATTGTTAGTCCAATAAATGTAATGCGTTTCCAATGATGAATGCGTTCCAATGGAAATAATTCCGGTAGATTAAGTTTTTTCAGTTTTTGAGTTGTTTGATCGATAAATGCATGACTGAGTTCGGTTGATTCGGATTCTTGTACATCCCTTTCTAACTGAAGGGCGTTGATAAGTGTATCTTCTTTTGGTAGTGCATGTTTGCCTGTTATTCGTGCCAAATAAGACCAACGATAGCGCCCAAAGGCATTCGCTTTAATTTGTACGGCAGAAATAATGAACCAGGTAATTCCAATGATTATAGCACTCATGATAACCATCCAAACAGCAAATCGTGTAAAACTGGATAAATAAAAAATATTTTCTACCATGAGTCCTGCGATAAACAAACTGAGGAATAAAGTGTATATTTTCCATCCTGTAATTTTGATGTCATACACGATAGCCGTTCGGCGAATCTCAGTTAAATATTGGGAAATCAAATTCATTGTGTCAGAGAAAACCATACAATGTTAACACCCATTTTGAGAGCAGCTTGGCGAATTGTTTGAGGATCATGATGCACTTCAGCATCCTCCCACCCGTCTCCCAAATCTGATTCGTAAGAATAAAATGCCAAGAGTCGATCGCCATCAAATAATCCCAACCCTTGGGGTGGCTTGCCATCATGCTCATGGATTTTGGGCAATCCTTTAGGGAAATCATAAAAAGCATGAAAAATTTTATGATCAAATGGAAGTGCCACCCATTCTTTATCCGGGAAAACCCGCTTCATCTCTCGACGAAACGAGGCATCCATGCCATAATTGTCATCTGCATGGAGAAATCCCCCTTTGAGTAGATAATCCCTGAGATATCCTACCCCGTCCTCGGTGAATCGAATATTTCCGTGGCCGGTCAAATAAAGGTATGAATGACTGAATAATTCTGGATCCGTTAGTTTAATTCGATATTCGTTCGGTTCTACAAGAATAGTTGTTTGCTCCGATATGTACTCAAGTAAATTGGAAAGACTGCTTGGATCTCCATACCAATCGCCGCCGCCGCCATAATGAATCCTTGCGATGGAAAATGCCTGAGCCGGTAACCACATAGTGAATGTTGCCAATAGAATAATATGTTTAATGAATTTCAAATGATCCATGCCATGAATAATATTATTATGAAGGGGGATAGTTCCCCATCGAAATAAAGTTTAAGAAATTACTGCTTTTCGACTTAGGATAAACAGATTCTTTCTTAAAGAATCCTTTTCAAAGGATTCTTTAATGGATACCTTGCGATGAGTGGTGAAATTCACCTATTTTGAATGGTTGTGATACGAAAATCAATCCCCATCATCTTAATCTTTTTCTCCTTTATTTTGGCCGGTGAAGTATCGGCCGTTCAAGATACATCCAAGTCTCTAATTTTTAAGGTTTTCAATATAGATGAGGAATTGAGTGGCGATTATGAAAAAGGGTATATCTGGGACCGTATTTTTAGAAGGAGGGAATTTCACCGTCCCCTCAATTTTATTCCAATGGAACTAAGATATGGTTTCGGCTTCAATGCCGGAGGTGGATTTTTGGGATTAGGCAGTCTTAAAAGCAATTGGATGTCTTATGAATCAGACGTTACGGAATTTAGTGGTGGGAGCTTTACATCTCGACTGGGTCATCAATTGGATTTGGATATACTAAAAACAAACTTAGCCTATTATTGGTTTGGCAATAGTTGGCTTGATATGCATACAGGAATTAATCTCCGTTATTCTTCTCTATTTTTACCTGCATCGATTCCCAGTGAATGGAATGCAACCAATACTTCATGGCTTGCAGAAACAAAATTTACCGGCAAAATGATGGAGGTGGCTTGGAGCCAATCACTTATGCTTCAGTGGTTTGAAAGCTGGTACACCACATATCGATATACATATGGAGTTGCATTTTCTGAACTATATGGGACAGCCGGTTCTCCCACGGGATATGGTCCGTCTCAATCATTCACCATGGGCGCACGAATAATTCTTGATACAGGCATGTCCAATCGGTTTGCTGTTGGCGTGGATTTGAAATACACCCATACCAATATTAATCACATTAAAGATTCCGATGATTTAACGCCAATAAACAAATTTACCATTCAAACGGCTGGAATTTATGCCACAGCGTCGGTATTATTTGGCGGTCGAAAGACCAAAGGTGATACAGGAAAAATGCATTATTACCGCCGGGATTATATCAATGCGAAAAGATTATTGGAAGAATTTGTGGATGAAGACCCAAGTCATGCCAATATCCATCGTGCTAAAAAGTTAATTGTGGAAAGTGAAAGAAAAATTCCGTATCAGCTAATGCGAGAGGGAATGAGCTTCGATGAAAGGGGCATGATTGAACGCGCCGTAGAAAGATATATCAGGGCAAAATCTATGGCCGACACATTATTAGTCGGCGTGATTAATGAAAGATTGCGAGAGATTGCTTTCCGAGAAGTGGAAAGGGCAGAAATTTGGTTAAACAAAGGATATGGAGACACAGCGATTGCCCATGTTACCATGGTGTCTGGTTGGCATCCTGAAATCAGTCACCACGTGAAACGATTCAAAATTACTCTGTTAATGAACCAGGGGGAACAATTGTATAAAATTGGATTGAATGACCGTGCCTTATCTTATTTTGATAAAGCATTAGAAATGGACCCAGGGCTCACCTTTGAAGTAGCGACATATAAACATAGAATTGCAGCAGATTTATTAACCATGGCGGATTCATTAAAAGATTTGAATTCTTTAAGGTTTATTGTCTATGCGTTGGAAGAAACGAAACGATTAACCGGCGGTTTGAGTAAAACGAATGGACGAATTTTAGATGAACTAAAATTAAAATTAACCAAGAGAGATGTATGGATTACCCGACAAAAAATCGATGAAATTCTCAGAAGTGAAAAAGAAATTCAAGAGGCCGTAAAACCCATCGAACTTGGAATGACCATCTCTCAGGTGGAGGACATTATGGGAAGTCCTACCGAAATGATGTCAGACGGTTCAGAAAAACAGAATCAACTCTGGATTTACCGTTATGAAAACGGTACGAAAGTTTATTTAACCTTTACTAATTATAAATTATTTCGAATAGAAAAAGAATAATTCTGTCATAGCAAATGGGCGTTTTTTCTTACGAAAGCAATCTCGGTTAAGATGACTTTCATCACTCCTGTAGCAGGGACCGCAAAGAGCATACCTAAAGGCCCTAAAATTGTGCCACCGATTAATAAAGAAATCATAACAATGATAGGATGAAGGCCGACACTTTTCCCTACGAGAGTTGGTGTAATTAAATTGCCTTCAATTTGTTGAACAATTAAAAACATTAATACAATGTCTAAAAGGTAAAAGGGTGAAGGTATCGCTCCAAATAGTGTATGGGCCATGGCGGCTTCGTTACCAATATTATTCATAAATGCAATTAAAACGGCAGGAATCATGCCCACAAACGGGCCGATAAGGGGAATAAGGTTAGCCAACCCAGCTATAATACCAATAAAAACAGTGAGNGTTAAATTGGCACCAAAAAAATTGAGAAGTAAAAGTCCTGNTACTGACATGGCAGCAACACTGGCGGCTGAAAGGAACTGCCCACGTAAATAACTGGATACGGATTTTTCAACATTATAAATTAATTTTATTCCCACTTCGAAATATTTATTTGGAATGGCATTTACTAATGACTTTCTAAACCCGTGATATTCAGCTAATAAGATAATTGTAAAAATGAAAACCATAGTTGCAATAAAGAAAAAACTCCCAATAGCACCTGCCATTGATGCGAGAGATCCCACAACAGAATTAATGATTTCACTAAGTTTTCCTGCAGTGTCTCCATCCGAAGGTTGCATATTTTGAAGAAATTCCGGCATGNCAGACGTAAATTTATCGCCCAGTGTTTTGAATTCTTGAGTTAGGGTTTCTTTATCAATCCGACTTGAAAATTCGGCCGCTTGTTGAGACATTTGGGAAATAAAACTGCCGAGGAATGTGCCGATTCCCCCCAGGAGANTTATAACCACGGCTAGTACCGACAACCCGCGATTGCCTATTTTTCTTTCTAGTGCATCTACGCTCGAAAGAAGAACCGTTGTAAACAGAAATGCAAAAACCAACATGAGGACGACTTGGGATATAAAGGGCCATATAATTGATAAAAACCAAAGGGCAATGAGGCCAATGATTATTCGATAAATGAGTTGAAAATAATTTTTTTGTTTTTCCACGACTCAGATTATTTTGATTTAGTTGTTTGCTCTTTTATGAGCAAGTTATTAGTGCCCCTTAATCTATCACCTAACACACCGCCTAAATTGAACAAAATCTTTAATCCAAGAACAGGGCTTCGCTCCTGCAATGTCATTAGATCTTGCGTGAAAAAACCAAGTAATTCACAATCCATAGTAGCAATGGCGTTGGCTGATCGAGGTTCATCATCAAATAAAGCAAGTTCACCAAAGAAATCACCCTTGCCTAATTCGGCCAGAATATTTTCANNNTTNNCNCGNGTNCCAATNGTAATNTTNACNNANCCGTGCATNATNATATACATTCCCTCAGCGGGGGCTCGATTTTTAAAAATAAAATCCCCAGAACTATATGTACGGTGATGTATCAATTTCTCAAGTTCTGAAAACTCTTTATCAGAAAAATCTTTAAAAATAGGTACCTGTTTAAGTGTAACTACAGTTTTACTTTCAGAGCGATTCCATCCTTTAAAAATATTCTCCCATTTTGCGCTTTTCAAGATAGACTCCTTTATTTAGAAGTAAGATTATAGACAAAGTTCAGTGAATAGTTCAAGTAAAGACATTTTGACAATAAAATTGACCTATCGTTAAATGAAGNGGTATTTTTAGGGATAATGTTTCGNCAATTTATTATCATTTTANCCATTGTATTGGTNCCCTTATGCTGGGCACAGAAGGATTCTANGGATTATAATCANGAATTAAAAGCACAAAGCAATGCAATCCAATCGCTTCGCAANGAAATTGAANCGACTAAAAAACGCATTCAATCTGAAAGTAGAAAAGAAAAATCTTCNNTTCGNCGTGTTTCAAACCTNTCGGAAGAANTTTCNCTATTGCAAAGANTATTAAAGGAAATTNAAAAAGAAGAAAAATTGCTTGTTGCTGATATTTCAAGGACAGGAAANCAAATTGCCCAAAGTGAAGTTGAATTAGATACAATNAGAGTTCGNTATGCAAGGCGGTTGGTAAAAATGTATAAAAAAGGGCAATTGTCTAATTTNGAAAAAATCTTNAGCTCTACNTCCTGGCGCCAAGCCGTTTATAGGACAAAATATTTAAAAATTATTTCTGATCTGGATCAGNAAACACATAANACAATTCGATCTTTNTTGATTGAAATTGGNAGACANAAACTGAACCTGGAATCTGCNTTGAGGAAAAAACGCCGNTTAAAAAGGGATCGGGAAAAAACNCTTTCCCAGGTAAGGGATAAAAAAAGAAGGGAACAGCGTGAGTTAACCAAAATTCGNAGAAGNCANAAAGATTTNAAAANATANCTNACGGAAAAACAGGCAGGTGTAAAACAGTTAGANGCNATCATAACNAAAATTCGAGAAGATATTGACCGNGTAGANAGGGAAGAGCGNATTCGAAGACAGCAACGGGCNCTCAAAGCAAAAGAATTTCCCAAATTAAAAGGGCAATTGGCCTGGCCTGCTGAGGGNAGGGTGATNACAAAATTTGGNCGNCAATGGAATCCAAAACTAAAAACAACCACAGAAAATCCGGGNATTGATATTAAAGGTAAACCAGGATCGGAANTCCGGGTAGTTTTAGGTGGAATTGTGACCACAATAACTTTTATCCGAGGGTTTGGCACTACAATNATTGTGGATCATGGGAATGGTTTTTATACTGTTTATAGCCATGTNACCAATGTNGAAATAAATGAAGATAGTGAAGTGCGNGGCGGTGATGTGATNGCNTATATGGGNGATTCAGGTTCNATNAATGGNTCCCANCTNCATTTTGAAGTATGGGGAGAAGGAAANATANTAGATCCNGAAAAATGGNTACAGAAAAAATAATTTTTAAAAATTATCAACCCTTGGTTTGGAAGCGGCTTCTCAGGGTGAAATCCAACAGACGTGTTGGAAGTGCGTATTTATTTACGGGGCCAAGAGGTTGTGGTAAAGAATGGGGTGCCATCGAATTTGCAAAACTATTGAATTGTGAATCACAGGATGTAGCTCCATGCAATCATTGCCCTTCATGCACAAAATTTGCATCTCTTCAGCATCCCAATATGAAACTTATTGTACCGCTGCCAGGNGGTAATAAATCAAACCAAAGTTCAGATCCACTGGACAGCCTTAAAAAGGAAGATTTTGAATATTTGACTGAAGCAATTAAAATTAAAGCTACNGAACCATTCTATAAAATTCAAGTTCCGTCAGCACGACGCATTACCATTAATTCTATTAGAGAGTTACGCCGATCTATCTATCTTAAATCTCTTTCTAATGGCCGGAAAGTTGTCATCATTTTTGATGCTCATTTATTATCAGAAGGAATGGGTGAATCAGCCAATGCACTATTAAAAATATTGGAAGAACCACCTCCAAATACATCTCTTATATTGGTGACGGACAAAAAATCAGCCCTACTACCCACAGTCATTAGCAGGTGTCAACCTATTATTTTTTCTGCTTTAAGTCTTGAAAATATCAGAATGATTATGGAGAACGATGGCATTGATAATACGCTGGCTGCACAAGCTGCGATTGTTGCAGGTGGTAATGTTCATTTGGCCAAAGAAATCGCCAATTATTCAACCAATGATATTTTAGCTGAAGCTGAGGCCTTGGCTAAATCAATGACTCGTGTGGATGAAAAAGGCTGGCGAGATTTTATAAACTCCAATGCCATGATAGCTAGCAGAAAACCAGAAAAGTTTAAATTTAATATATATTTACTCCAGCTTTGGTTTCATCAAGCATATAGAATGAAAGCAGAGGATAATACATACCAACTCTTACCGGAAATAACCAAATCTTTAGAAAAATTTAATGACATCTATCCTAAAGCTAATTTAGCAGAAATCAATAAAGTTTTGGAAGAAACGACTGAATCACTGGTTCGCAATTTGTACATACCCTTAACTTTGACTAACCTGTTAATTACGATTCAGGAACTTTTAAAAGGCAAAATACCCATATCTGTAGTATGAACACATTTTATCTCACAACACCCATCTATTATGTAAATGATAAACCGCATATTGGACATGCTTATACAACCATCCTTGCCGATGTCCTGACACGGTTNCATCGGAATACAGGTGAGGATGTCTTTTTTCTTACCGGCCTAGATGAACATGGTCAAAAGGTGCAGCAAGCTGCAGAAAATCGAGGTGTGNATCCAATAGATCACTGCGATGAAATGGCTCCGAGATTTCTGGAATTATGGAAAAAACTTCATATTCAGAATGATGATTTTATCCGTACGACTGAAAAACGGCATGTGGCTGTGGTTCAAAAAATTCTTCAAGACGTTTTCGATAGTGGTGATATTTATGAAGACGAATACGAAGGCCTTTATTCTATATCGGAAGAAAGATTTATTACAGAGAAAGAAGCGGAGTCCGGCGATTTTAGAGATATTAAGAAAATAAAGGAAAAGAATTATTTCTTTAAAATGTCACAATATCAGCAACCTCTGATTGATCATATAAACGAAAATCCAAAATTCATTCAACCGGAACATCGAAAAAATGAAGTTCTGGGATTTTTGAAAAAACCATTAGGGGATCTATGTATTTCACGCCCGAAATCCCGGTTGAACTGGGGGATTGAATTACCCTTTGATTCGAATTATGTGACCTATGTTTGGTTTGATGCCTTGATTAATTATATTACGGCAGTGGGTTACAATGTGGATGAGGATAGTTTCAACAAATATTGGCCAGCCAATTATCATTTGATTGGTAAAGATATTTTGACCACACATTCCGTCTATTGGCCAACCATGTTAATGTCGGCAAAATTGTCGCTGCCTCTGGGCATTTTTGCACATGGATGGTGGCTCAGCGGTGAATCCAAAATGAGTAAATCATTGGGCAATGTGATCGATCCTCTTGGACTCATCGAAGAATATGGCGTGGATCCGGTACGCTATTATCTTATGCGTGAAATGGTTTTGGGGCAGGATGCCAGTTTCACCATGGAATCCTTTATCAAGCGCTATAATAGTGATCTTGCCAACGATTTTGGAAATTTATTGAGCCGTATTTCAAACCTTTTGAAGAAGTTTTTTGATGGAAAAATTCCCATGGATGAAGATGATTCTCCTGAAGGGATAGTTATCAAAGAAAATGGGATTAAGGTGGTGTCAGATGTATGGAATCACATTGAATCCATGCAGGTGAATGAAGCCATTGAAACAACACTTCAGTATATCCGTAGCGTGAATAAGTATATGGAAACAATGGCGCCATGGAAATTGGCTAAATCCGATAACGACGCAGCTGGAAAGGT
>PAXB01000029.1 GCA_002715035.1 Fidelibacterota bacterium | reverse complement strand
TTTTTGTAATAATTCATAATCATCCCCAGTAGATGAATCTTGAGTTATCCCACGCTGTTCATTAATTTCTTTTTCAATAACTTTAAATCGTTTCTCAATCCACGCAAGCCGGTTACGGGTTTTCTTTCTTTCTTTATAATCAGACTTTCCCTTTCGTTCGACTTTCACTGTTCGAGATAAAGTTTCTTCTGATTTTTCTTCCTGTTTTTTCCATGCGTAATATTCGTAATTCCCCTCAAATAAGCGGATGCCACCACTCCCCACTTCACAGGTGAGATTTGTCACATCATTCAAAAAGTGGCGATCATGGGAAATGCAAACAATGGACCCGGAGAATTGAATGAGTGCTCGTTCCACCACATTTCGAGTCATCATATCCAGATGGTTTGTAGGTTCATCCAATAAGAGTAAATGGGATGGCTCTACCAGCATCCTTGCCAAAGCCACCCTCGCTTTTTCACCACCGGAAAGCACTTTTACATATTTTTCAATTTCATCCCCAGAAAACATGAAGCTCCCCAAATAAGTTCTCATTTCTGTCTCGCTCCAACCCGGACTTATTTTTTGTATGGATTCAAAAACGGTATCATCGGGGTCTAATGTTTCCAATTGATGCTGGGCATAATAGGCCCTATCTATATTTGAACCCATGCGAATTGCACCGGAGGAAACAGATTCAACGCCGGCTAACATTTTTAATAGTGTTGATTTCCCCGCTCCATTATGCCCAACCAATCCAATCTTTTGTCCCCGTTCCACCAACATATCCATATTATTAAACACTTCAATATTCCCGTAGTGTTTGGTCACATTTCGGCAGGATGCCACATTCAAGGGCAATCGTTTTGGCTGAGGTAATCTCAAACTCATGGTATGTTTTTGTTCAGTAGGCGCTTCAATCTTTTCCAATTTATCCAGCATTTTTACTCGGCTTTGAACTTGAGTTGCTTTGGTATTTTTTGATCGAAATCTCTCTATGAAGCGTTCTGTATCTTTAATCTGTTTTTGCTGATTACGATAGGCATTTTTGTGCTGCTCCATCCGCAATGCTTTTTCTTCAGTGAACTTTGTATAATTCCCGTAATATAGGGTGATCTTTTTTAGATCAATTTCAAGAATATTATTTATGGACCGATCTAAAAAGGCTCTATCATGGCTAATCATAACCAACCCACCTCTCCAATTGGACAAAAATAATTCCAGCCAAATGGTCGCCTCCAAATCTAAATGGTTAGTGGGTTCATCCAAAAAAAGGATATCCGGTTCCTCTAAAAGAATAGACGCCAGCGCCACACGCATTCGCCAGCCGCCACTAAAGACATCCATGGGCTGTGTAAATTTTTCATCAGAAAATCCGAGACCACTCAATATTTTTTTTGCTTTGTCTTCAAGATTCCAACCCCCCAAGGATTCAAAGCGATGCTGAGCATCGCCCAACTTATTTATCAATTCCATGTTGTTATGATCTTTGGAAATCGCTTCAGACAAGGTAAGAATTTTTCCTTCCAGATCACGTACTTCCGGATAAGTATTCAACACTTCTTCTAAAATGGATCGTCCGGTGCCAGCAACAATATCCTGGGCAAGATATCCAATGGTGGTGGATTTATCTACTTGTATACTTCCTGAATCGGGAGATTCTTTTCCCAGCATTATTCGGAGCAATGTGGTTTTCCCCGATCCGTTAGGTCCCACAAGCCCAATACGCATTCCGCGCTTTATAAATATATTTACATGATTAAATAAGTCGCCATCCGGGAAGGATTTGGATATGTTCTCAAGACGGATCATTTGATTTTAACACAAAGTTGTAGGGTCGCAAAGAAAATTAGTTACAATTTTCCATCGACAAAGGTGCTTTGATTAACGATCAGTTTTACAGGATGGATTGTATTGATTAGATCAAGGTCGCCCTCAACTTGAACATGGATGTAGTTATCTGTGTGTCCCGTGAGTTTCCCATTTTTCATATTTTCAAAAAGAACCGGACGATTCTTTTCTATGAATTGATCGTGGAAANAACGTCNTTTTTTATCGGACAAAATGTGGAGCATTTTGCTGCGTTCCGCGCGTTTTTCTTTGGATACNACTTTCCCCATTTCATCCGCATCTGTATTGGGCCGCTCTGAATAGGTAAATACATGGAGATAGGAAATATCCAATTCGTTGAGAAAATGATATGTNTCNAGAAAATCATCATCTGTTTCACCGGGAAACCCCACAATCACATCCACACCAATGCAAGCATCTGGGATACATTCCTTTATTTTTAACACTCTACCTTCAAATAATGACCTTTTATATCTTCGTCGCATCGCCTTCAATATTTTGTCTGAACCAGACTGCAGTGGCACATGAAAATGAGGCATGAACTTTTCGGATTTGCCGCAAAATTCTATAATTTCATTTGTAATTAAATTTGGTTCAATCGAAGAAATACGAATTCGGTCAATCCCATCAAGTAAATCTAATTGATGAATGAGATCAAAAAATGTTTCGTGAGATCCTTTCCCGAAATCGCCAATATTTACACCGGTGAGCACTATCTCTCTCGCGTCCGTTGCGGCCACTTCCCTAGCCGTTTTCATCGTGCTTTCAATGGTATCGCTGCGGCTTTCACCCCGGGCTAATGGGATCGTACAGAACGAACAAGTATAATCACAGCCATCCTGCACCTTCAAAAATGATCGCGTTCGTTCCCCGGAAGAATAGGACGGTGTGAAGGTGTGCAAATGATCAATCTCGGATTGAATCACTTTTGTACCAATGTTCAGATCAATGGAATCTAAATGATTCAATAAATTAAATTTTTCTTCCGCACCCAAGACTATATCTACACCTTCAATTGCTGCAATATCATTAGGCTTCAATTGAGCATAACACCCAATGACGGCAATANACGAATTTGGNTTTCTGCGTTTGGCCTGCCGTATGANTTTTCGGGCTTCTTTATCTGCATTCTNTGTAACCGAACAAGTNTTCAGAACATAAATATCCGCTTCATCTCGGTAATCAACNTTTTCAAATCCATGACGAATAAAGTCACGGGAGATTGTAGCCGTTTCCGAGAAATTTAATTTGCACCCCAAAGTATGGAATGCAACGCGTTTGGTTGGTGTACTCATCTTAATTCGCCACTAAGAACACNAAGTAACACTAAGAGTTATTTGCGATCCTTAGCNATATTCGCGNCTAAAATAACGGNGCNGAAATTACATTAAAAATAGTTTTTCCNCATTGAATGGCTTNCGTACTTTTTTTCATGGATTCAAGTNAAAAAATCAATACACTCCGCAAAAAGATTGATTCTCTCGATGATCAAATATTAGATTTATTAATAGATCGGTTTAGTGTATCAAAAGAAATTGGCGAAATAAAATCTATAGAGAATCTTAAAGTGGGTGATCCTAACCGAGAACAAGATATCATTGATCGTTTAAGTGAAAGATTCGCTGGTAAATTAGAGCATAAAGATATTGCTGCTATTTTTGGGCCAATTTACCATATTTCAAAAAAAATACAGAAAAAGTAAAATAAGGTTGGTTCTGGTTNTTTCCAGTCCTTAATATCCACAGTTATGAATAACATGAATACAAATAATTATTATAGCGGGTATTGGTTTTTTAGCCGCAAAGGGGTTTTGTAGTCCCAGGAATTCCTGTACACGCTGACTGCTCTTAAACCCCGACAATGATCGGGGTTTTTTTTTGCTCAAAATGGATAAAAGACAACTCACATTNAACGAATTTCAAGACCTTGCCCGAGAATGCACAACCATGCCCGTGAGCATTTTGAGTATTACTGGAAACAATNTAGCATCGAAAGATGCATTGGCTGAATATTTGAATCGAGTTCGAGAAAACAGCGGAACCCCTTTTGTGGTGGGCTTCGGGATTTCTGCCAGAGAAGATGTGATTTGGTTCAATGAGNATTCGGATGGGGCTGTAGTTGGATCTGCCATTATTAAGAATATGGATGGGAGTTCGAATCCAGTGGAAACAACAAAAATTTTAATTCAAAATTTAAAAGGAATANAATAATGACAATAGGAATCCAAGGNGGAAAAGGTAGTTTTTCCGAACAAGCCGCTCANGAATTTGCCAATAACCATGGGCTTGAAGGNNCGNAAATCGTTTATCAAATTTCATCGGAACACGTTNTAGCTGGTGTTGAAAATGGCGAAACGGAATACGGCATCTTTGCAATGGAAAATGCACAAGGGGGCGTGGTGATAGAAAGTGTGGAAGCGCTGGCAAAATTCCGCTGCAAAATTATTGAAATGTTCCATATCCCTATTACACAAAATTTATTGGGACTCGCTGGAATGCATGTGGGTGATGTGACAGAAATCCACTCTCATCAGCAAGCGCTTCGCCAATGTAAAGATTATTTAAGTGAACATTTTTGGACGCGACCGCTCATCGAAGAAGACGATACGGCAGAAGCGGCCCGCAGACTTTCTGAAGGAAAACTGCCTAAAACGGCCGGCGTCATTGCCAATAAAGCGTGTGCAGATCTCTACGGATTGGAAATTCTTCAAGACAGTATTCATGACTTAAAACATAATTTGACTCTGTTTCTTGGTATTAAAATTTTGAAGGATTCATGAATAGCGTTGGTATCATTGGATTTGGCCGATTTGGGAAAGTATTGGCCAACATTTTGCAAAAAGGATTTTCCATCAAAGCATATGATCTTAAGTCAACTGGTGAATTTCCTGGTGTTGATTTCGTAGATCTTAAAAATGTTTTAAAAGAAAAAGTCATTTTTATTGCAGTTCCGATTCGACACTTTAAAAAAGTCATTTCAGATATTTCATCTCAACTTTCAGAAGGAACAACTATTATTGATGTTTGCTCGGTGAAGAATCACCCTGTGAAAATAATGGAGAAATATTTACCTGAAAATGTCGGTATAATTGCAACCCATCCAATGTTTGGACCAGATTCATTTATGTCCAATAATCGTCCTAAGATGATGATGAATAACACGAGAGATCTCCATAATCAATTTAGTTTTTGGCNACAATATTTNAACGATCAAGGTATTCAGGTNATGGAANTGTCGCCGGANCAGCATGATCAAATGGCAGCAAAAACCCAAGGAGTNACTCACTTTCTTGGGCGGATGCTAAAAGAATATGGTATTCNAAAAACGTCCATTGATACCCAAGGATTTCTGGATTTATTGGATTTGGTAGAGCAAACCTGTAATGATACATGGGAGCTTTATACAGACCTTCAACTTTACAATCCATATACAGAAGACATGATTAACCAACTTAAACTGGCGACAGAATCTTTAGATAATCGCCTAAAGGAAGTACAAAATGTGGCAACCTAATAGCTGGCGGAATTTCACCGCCAAACATATTCCAGAATACCCTGACAAGGACCATTTATCTGAAGTTGAAAAAACGCTTGGAAATTTTCCGCCACTCGTTTTTGCAGGTGAAGTCCGNTCGCTAAAACNATCCTTNGCAGATGTTGCCGAAGGAAATGGGTTTCTNCTCCAAGGGGGAGATTGTGCGGAAAGTTTTTCTGAATTCCGTGCGGACAATATCCGTGATACGTTCCGGGTAATCCTCCAGATGGCGGTCATCTTAACATCCGGCGCAAATTTACCCGTGGTCAAACTTGGACGTATGGCAGGACAATTCGCCAAACCNAGATCNAGTCCCACCGAAACAATTGATGGANTTGAGCTTCCCAGCTANACCGGCGATATTATCAATAGTATACATTTTNAACCGGAGAAACGTCAACCCAACCCAGAACGCATGTTAAAAGCATATTCACAGTCTGCTTCAACATTAAATTTACTCCGTGCTTTTGCGGACGGTGGTTATGCAGATCTACGTCACGTGAATTCCTGGAATATGGGATTTGTTAAAAGCGGTCCCCAGGGTGANCGGTATCGCCACTTGGCCCATNANATTCAAGAAAGTCTCAATTTCATGGATGCGCTGGGTATTAATTCCGGCAATACGCCCCAACTTCGTCAGGTCCATTATTATACAAGTCACGAAGCGTTATTACTTCCCTATGAAGAAGCGCTTACCCGAGTAGATTCTACTTCTGGGGATGTATATAATACATCTGCTCATTTTGTATGGATTGGNGATCGCACTCGTTTCAAAAATAGTGCCCATGTAGAATTTTGTCGCGGAATAAAAAACCCCATCGGCATTAAATGTGGACCGTCATTAGATTNGGATGAATTAATTAAACTTTTAGATATTTTAAATCCCAATGATGAAGCGGGACGGATTACAATTATTGCAAGATTCGGTCATGATAAAGTGGAAACATATTTGCCAAAATTGATTCGAAAAATTCAGGCAGAAGGCCGAACNNTNGTTTGGTCCTGCGACCCAATGCATGGGAATACCATTAAAAGTAGCAATNGGATTAAGACAAGACCTTTCGATCAAATTATTGATGAAGTTAAACAAAATATCCAAATTCATAAATCTGAAGGTTCTCGCATGGGTGGAATCCATTTAGAAATGACGGGTCAAAATGTAACCGAATGCACCGGCGGATTGGATGATATTTCTGAAGCAGATCTTACTGACAGATATCGCACGCATTGTGATCCAAGACTGAATGCAAATCAAGCCATTGAACTGGCTTTTCTTATTGCAGATGAACTAAAACAGAATGGTCATTGAAGGCAACATAACATTCCCAGGTGATAAATCGATCTCCCACCGATCGCTCATGTTTGCTGCATTGGCTAATGGTGAATCACGGATTTCCAACCTTTCAACCGGTGCTGATGTGCAGTCCACACGAAAATGTTTAGAAGCTTGTGGCATCCAAATATGGGATGAAGGAAATGATGTGATTGTAAAAGGTGGNAAATTTTCCGACCCCACCAATTCATTGNACTGTGGCAACTCAGGCACAACCACAAGATTGTTATTAGGCCTAATGGCTGGGCAAGGGATCAACGCCACATTTATTGGAGACGATTCACTTTCATCCCGTCCTATGAATCGCATTTTTGATCCACTCTCTCAAATGGGATTGATATCGAAGAGCAATGATGGAAAATTGCCAATCACCATTCACAAAAGNAAACTGACAGGAATCCATTACACATCACCCGTTGNAAGCGCTCAAGTGAAATCGGCNGTGTTANTGGCTGGACTTGGCGCANGTGGAAAAACNTCCGTTACAGAATCTACATTATCTCGTAACCATACAGAAAAAATGCTGTCTGGACTTGGGGCAAATATTTCAGTGAATGGATTAAGCACAACTATTTCAAAATCAAACTTTTCCCTTTCATCTTTTAAATTGTCCNTACCCGGCGATCCTTCCACCGCAGCGTTTTTCGCGGCAGCAACCGCTTTGGTCCCAGATTCAGAAATAGTCATGAACCGCGTTTTGGCGAATCCAACCCGAACCGGTTTTTTCGCTGCATTAGAAAAAATGGGCGCTGGAATCGAGTGCATCCATCAATGGGAAGATGCGGGCGAAATTATCGGCGATTTAAAAATATTTCACCAGCCCTTGCGCGGTATTCATATTGACGAAAATGATGTGCCGGGACTCATAGACGAACTCCCTATCATCGCCATTCTTGCTACCCAAGCCCAGGGTGAAACAGAAGTCAGTGGTGCAAAAGAATTACGAGTAAAAGAATGTGATCGGATTCATGCCATTTGTAAAAACCTGAAAAGTATGGGCGCCGAAATCGAAGAATTGGACGATGGATTTATTATTAATGGTCCCACCAATTTGAAAGGTGCAACCATTGAAACATTTCATGATCATCGGATTGCCATGGCTTTTACCATTGCCGGATTAATTGCGGAAGGAGATGTTGTTCTGGATCATCCTGAATGTGCATCTATCTCCTATCCTGAATTTTATGATGTATTGGAAAGTTTAAAACAATGAAACGATTCGCTGTCATTGGAGATCCCATAGCCCATTCCTTGAGTCCCAACCTTCACCAAGAAGTATATCGCCAGCTTGAGCTGGATGTATCATTTGAACAAATCCATGTTACCCCAAATTCGCTTGATTCATTTATTAACTCAAATAAATTGGATGGATTTAATGTGACCATTCCCCATAAGCTATCAATCATTCCATTTTTGAAAGGATTGGATGAAGCTGCAAAAACAATCGGTGCGGTAAATTGTGTTCATAATGGAAAAGGATATAATACAGACTGGATTGGTTTTCTTAAAGCAATGGAATTAAATGGTGTTGATTTAAATGGAAAAGATTGTACCATTTTTGGTGCTGGCGGTGCGGCACGAGCTATCGCTTATGCCTTAATTCAATCAAATGTAAACTCCATTTCAATAGTGAATCAAACAAAACAGAATGCCGACACTTTGGTCAAATGGATTCAAAACAATTCAAATATTACAGTTAATACGCAAACACTTGAACACTCGAACACCCAAACAATTATAATAAATTGCACACCATTGGGCATGTGGCCAGACACTGAATCCATGCCAGAAGTTGAAATCCAAAACGGACAGATATTGGCCGACACCATTTACAATCCACTGGAAACCGCATGGCTAAAGGCAGGAAAAACAAAAGGCGCTAAAACCATTGGTGGACTGGATATGTTTATTGCCCAGGGATTGGCATCAGCAGATATTTGGTTTGGTGAAAAGATATCAGAAAAAATTAAATTGGAAGATATAAAAAAGGTATTAAAATCAGAATTATGTTAACGCGACTTAAATTTCTTACAGCGGGTGAATCTCACGGACAAGGTCTTTTGGGCATTTTAGATGGCATGCCAGCAGGGTTAGAAATCTCCGAAGATTATATTGGTGGACATCTGGCACGACGTCAAATGGGATACGGCCGCGGTGGTCGAATGAAAATTGAAAAAGATTTCGGTGAAATCTGGTGTGGCGTTCGCCATGGCAAAACACTGGGCGCACCCGTCGGAATTCTTGTTCAAAATAAGGATTGGGAAAACTGGACAAAGAAAATGTCCGTTTCACCTGTGAAAGATCATATCCGAAAAGTAACGCTCCCCCGCCCCGGACATGCTGATTTGGCAGGTATTCAGAAATATGGGTTTGATGATATTAGAAATGTATTAGAAAGATCCAGCGCCCGAGAAACAACCATGCGAGTTGCGCTTGGATCCATTTGTCGAAAACTACTGGAAGATGTTGGAATTGAAGTAGGCAGTCGTGTCGTCCAAATTCATGATGTGAAAGATGAAAGTCCTGTTCCTGATGATCTTACACCCAACCAATTGAGTAAAACGTCGGATGAATCTCCCGTTCGATGTTTGGACAATAATTCAGAAGCAGCCATGATACAAACGATTGATAATGCTAAAAAATCTGGTGATTCGGTTGGCGGTATTTTTGAAGTGATTGCCACTGGACTTCCCTACGGTCTTGGATCCTACACACAATGGGATCGAAAGTTGCATGCACGTATTTCTGCATTGATGATGAGTGTGAACGCTTTCAAAGGTATTGAAATTGGTGGAGGGTTTGGTGGTTCAGAAAAGTTTGGTAGTGAAGTCCATGATGAAATTGGTCACGATGGAGAAAAGTTCACTCGCTATTCCAATAATGCCGGAGGCATTGAGGGTGGAATGAGCGATGCACAGCCCATCGTTTTACGAATGGCCATGAAGCCAATCCCTACGTTGATTAAACCACTTCGATCGGTGGATATTCATACGAAAGAAGTAAAGGATGCACACAAAGAGCGTACCGATTCTTGCGCTGTTCCTGCCGCATCAATTATAGCTGAAAGTATGTTGTGCTTTGTTTTGGCGGACGCGTTACTTGAAAAATTTGGCGGGGACTCTATGGCTCAACTAAAAGCTCATATGGAAGCAACGGCGAAGTATTAATGAACATTTATTTAATTGGAATGATGGGATCAGGGAAATCTACTGTTGGGAAAATCCTTGCTAAAAAGATGGATTTACCTTTTATGGATTTGGACCATTACATTGAAGTGAAAAGTAACAAATCCATTTCAGAAATATTTAAAAATGATGGCGAACCTCACTTCCGTGAATTGGAATCGGATGCATTATTCCACATTGAAAAATCTAAAGTACTGGTGGCCTGTGGTGGTGGTATTGTGTTAAATAAAACAAATAGGGATAAACTTCGTTCTACCGGAAAGGTAGTACTCCTCAAAGCATCCATTCCTGAAATAGCAAATCGATTAAAAGATGCAATTGATCGCCCCCTTTTGCAGGAAAATGAAAGAATACAAGAATTAACTAAAATCTGGAGTGAACGCAAAGATTACTATAAAGAAACGGCTCACATAATTTTAAATACCGATGGGCAGTCACCGAATGATATTAGTGAAGATATATTTAAACAGGTTCTCTCGTGAAATCCGTTCAAGTGAACCTCGGAAGTCGCTCATATCCAATCCATGTAAAATCAGGGTTATTGAAGCAAACTGCATCAATATTATCTGACCAAAATCATGGGCAAAAGTGGGTGATTATTTCCCAATATAATTTAATGGAATTATTCGGGTTTGACCTCATGACCGAATTAAATGAATCAGGATTCAATTGCGATTATATTACACTTCCCCTTGGGGAAGCTTCAAAATGTTTAAATGAATTTGGCCGGGTTATTAGCCAAATGGTTGAGATTGGTTGCGATAGAAAAACCACGATTCTCGCCCTAGGCGGCGGTGTGGTGGGAGATGTTTCAGGATTTGTTGCTTCCTCCTTTATGCGGGGCATAGATTATTATCAAATTCCTACAACATTACTGGCCATGGTTGATTCTGCCATTGGTGGAAAAACCGGGATTAACATTGCTGAAGGAAAAAATCTTGTAGGTGCAATATATCAACCGAAAGGTGTATTGATTGATCCGGTTATTTTAGAATCTTTATCCAAAGAAGAAGTTATGGCCGGGTTGGGTGAAGTTATAAAATATGGCGCAATTTGGGATAAAGCCTTTTTAATTGATATATCTACGTGGTTGGAAGACATTGATTCTTTCCCTTTTGAAGACGCCATTCGTAAATCCTGTAAAATCAAGGCAGAAGTTGTTTCTAAAGATGAGCGGGAAGGTGATCTGCGACGCATCCTTAATTTTGGCCATACCATTGGGCACGCCCTTGAATCTCACTTGGGATATGGTAAAATTCGACATGGAGAGGCCGTGGCTCTGGGTATGAAATGCGCTGGGTTTATTTCTCAAAAACTTAATCTGCTTTCAAAAGAAGAACTGTCAACTTTGAACCAGACTATTAATCGATTACCCTTACCACAATTACCCCATATAAACGGAAATCATTTAATGCCATTTATAAAAACGGATAAAAAATCAGAAAAAGGTGTTCTGAATTTTGTGCTATTGGATGGTCTGGGAAATGCCATATCCTCTACAGATGTGACTGAAGAATTAATTCAAGAATCGTTGAAGGTGCTCAATTGAAAATACTTATTATCAATGGACCTAATTTGAATTTGCTTGGTGTTCGTGAACCAAATATCTATGGTAGAGAATCATTATCTGATATTGAGAATTGGTTAAACAATCAACCGGAAGCAGATGGGCATTCCATCACCTGGTTTCAGTCCAACCATGAAGGTGAACTCATTGACTTCATCCACGGTGCCATGGGCAATGCGGGGGGTATCGTTATTAATCCTGGCGCATTCACCCATTATTCCTATGCCATACGTGATGCCATTGCAGCTATAAACGTTCCCACAGTGGAAGTCCATTTGAGCGACATCCACTCTCGGGAGGAATTTCGAAAAATATCAGTTATTAAGGATGTATGTATCGGGCAAATTTATGGACTGGGGAAATCTGGATATTTAGAGGGATTGAAAAAGCTACTTTTCTCTTTTGATTGATTCCACAACTTTCCTGTAAGTTTTTCTAACGGTATAAACGTAAAAATATTTTTAATGTGAACCAACATTAATTATGATATTCCTGAATTGATTTTACCTCAATTTTCTTCCCCGCCAACCGAATAGCTCTCACAACTGCGGCAGCGCCGGAAAGTGTTGTGATAGCTTGGATCCCTTTTTGAATACAGGATCGTCCGATAGATTCTTCATCATATCTTGCCTGGGCTCCCATGGGTGTATTTATTACCAAATTAACATCATCGTTTTTAATGCCATCCACCACGTTGGGTCGCCCTTCACCCACTTTAAAAACAGACTTCACAGGTATTCCATTTCGCTTTAGTTCCTTCGCTGTNCCGGTGGTGGCCACCAAATTGAAACCGATTTCATNAAGATCTCTTGCNATCGGNATTACATTCAATTTATCAGAATCATTTACAGAAATAAATACNGTACCTGAATCAGGCAATTGGTTCCCTGCGCTGATTGAGGCTCTCCGAAATGATTCGCCCATGGTCTTAGATATTCCCATGACCTCACCTGTGGATTTCATTTCTGGGCTTAAAAAAATAGATTCTTCTGGAAATTTATTGAACGGCAACACCGCTTCTTTTACAGCAACATGGTTATTCTGATCCCATGCCTTTAATTCAAAATCCGATAATTTGGCACCCGTTGCCAATTGGGAAGCAATCCTGGCCAATGGCACATCCGTAGCTTTGCTTACAAAAGGGACTGTTCTACTGGCTCTGGGGTTCACTTCTAATACGTAAACAGTACCATCTTTAAAAGCGAACTGGAGATTGATGAGACCTATCACATTCAATCCAAGTGCCAATGATTTTGTAATTCGAATTATTTCATCCATGGCCTCTGTCGTTATCCGGTAAGGAGGCAATACACAGGCAGAATCACCGGAGTGAATCCCCGCTTCCTCAATATGCTGCATCACAGCACCAATGTGAACCGATTCGCCATCACATAAAGCATCCACATCAAACTCAAAAGCATCCTCTAAAAATTCATCAATCAGGATGGGGTGTCCTTCAGTTACATCTGCATTCCGAGAGATATAATCAATCAACTGCTCCTTAGAATAAACAATTTCCATCGCCCGGCCACCCAAAACATAACTGGGTCGAGCCAACACCGGAAAACCAATCTTTTCTGCCACAACCACCACTTCATCTAGCGTTCTTCCCGTGCCGTATTGTGGACAGGTTACATGCAATTTATCTAATATTTTTCCGAACTTTTCCCTGTCTTCAGCCAAATCAATATTTTCCGGAGATGTTCCAATAATGGGTACACCGGCATTCGCCAGTTGTTGTGCTATCTTTAAGGGTGTCTGCCCACCGAACTGAACCAGCACACCATCCGGGTTTTCAAATTCAACTATATTTAATACATCTTCAAAAGTAACCGGTTCAAAATATAGCCGATCTACCAAATCAAAATCTGTACTCACCGTCTCCGGATTACAATTCACCATGATCGTTTTATATCCCTGATCCTGCAATCCGAATACCGCTTGAACACAGCAATAATCAAATTCGATNCCTTGNCCAATTCGNTTAGGNCCACCNCCTAAAATNATGACTTTTTTCCCNTTAATAGGTTCAATCTCATTTTCTTCATCATACGTGGAATAACAATAGGGGGTCTGTGCAACAAATTCTGCCGCACAGGTATCCACCACTTTAAATGAAGGATGAANCGATTCATCTTTTCTTTGATCTCGGATTTCCATTTCAGTTTTTCCANCCATTCGTCCGATTTGCTTATCAGAAAAACCATTTTGTTTTAATTCTTGTAGAGGCGAATCAATATGGTATGTGGATAATATTTTTATTTGTTGTAAAAACCAGGGGTCTATTTTTGTCACCTTAAAAATATCTTCAACGGATTGACCTTCTACAAATGCCTGACGAACTTTCAATAATCTAAAGGCCGTTGCAAACCGTAAAGTTGACATATCCAAATTTCGGGCGCGNCTTACATCCGGATCGCCNCCTGCCGCTGATTTTGGCTCTAATCCATCCAAACCCACTTCTAATGATCGAAATGCTTTTTGAAGGGATTCTCGAAATGTTCGGCCAATGGACATGGCTTCCCCAACACTTTGCATCTGGACCCCTAAATGCCCGGATGCCGATGGAAATTTTTCAAAATCAAATCTCGGTACTTTGGTCACAATATAATCGATTGTGGGTTCGAAGGCGGCTAGTGTTTTGCCTGTAATATCATTGGGTAACTCATCTAAAGTGTANCCCACAGCCAGTTTTGCCGCCACNTTTGCAATGGGAAAACCCGTGGCTTTCGATGCCAACGCTGATGACCGNCTTACGCGTGGATTCATTTCAATAATAATCATTCGCCCATTCTCAGGATTGACTGCAAATTGTACATTGGATCCACCCGTTTCCACNCCAATGGTTCGTAAACATAAAATAGCCCAGTTACGCATTTTCTGGAATTCNTTATCCGTCAGTGTCATGGCGGGCGCCACCGTAATGGAATCCCCCGTATGCACACCCATGGGATCAATATTTTCGATAGAACAAATAATAATGGTATTGTCAGCTGTATCTCGAATAACNTCTAACTCAAACTCCTTCCACCCCAACAGCGATTCTTCAACCAACACTTCCGTAATTGGACTTGCATTCAATCCGTTTTCAATTAATTCCTGGAATTCTTCATAATTATAAGCCACAGACCCACCCGTACCTCCCATGGTAAATGAAGGGCGAATAATAATAGGGAATTTCATCTTGTCTAAAGAAGCTTTTGCCTCTTGCCATGAATGTACAAAACCACCTTGGGCAGTTTCGATTCCTACTGCATCCATAGCTTCCTTAAATCTTTCTCGATCTTCTGCCTTATCAATGGCATCTACTTGGGCGCCAATAAGTTGAATATTATATTTTTCAAGGATACCCTGTTTATCTAAATCCATGGCCAGATTCAAGGCTGTTTGGCCGCCCACTGTTGGCAAAATGGCGTCCGGCTTTTCCTTTTGGATAATCGCNTCTACATATTCAGGAGTGATGGGTTCTATGTAGGTGGCATCCGCGAGATTGGGGTCGGTCATAATCGTGGCTGGATTTGAATTCACCAGAATAACCCGGTATCCTTCTTCTTTTAAAGCGCGAGTTGCTTGTGTCCCTGAATAATCGAACTCACATGCTTGGCCAATGATAATCGGTCCAGCACCAATAATTAAAATTGAATTTATATCTGTTCGTTTTGGCATTTATTTCTTTTCAATAAATAGTGCATCATCAATTCCTTGGTTCACTTTATACTTTGAAAAAGTCATAATCATTTCACCTACAAATTCATCCTTTTCTGGCTCAAACCCAGCATCCTTTGCGATTTTTTCAAAGTCTTGTCTATCTGAACCCGGCCCACCAAAGTCAAAGGGATTTTGGGTAGTCCATCGACTAATTCCCTTCACGCCAATTTTGAATACGGATTGCTCGGGCACCCTCACGTCACTTACTTCCATATAATCTGTCTTAAGAGTAAATACACTTTCCGAATCCAAGTAAACATCTACTTCANTAACGACCCATTCTTTTGCATCCACAAATACATCCATGGTGATATCTGGGATTTCATCCTTTTTTACTGAAACTGGAATTTTCAAAGAATCCCGATTCACTTTACCCATAATTCGATAAAATGATTTATTATCCCGAATGGTCNGTTTGATTTCTGTAACATGCTTCAGCATATCCAAGAATACACTGGGATTTCCGCCCACGCCTATTTTTGGTAAGATGGCAAACCCTCGTGTTTCCACTTTAATTTTATCCGGTTTTTTATAATACATCCGAATTTTCTTTTTTGGCATTCGAAAACCCGTCATCTTTACTGATATTGTTATATCTACTTGATAATCATTAATCTGAGCGAATTGGGAAATGACATTATCCCGAATATGTTCAATGGATGGTGTTTGGGCCGCCAAATGTGGGGATATAATAAGGAAGGATATTAGAANCAAGCGNCTCATGTTTTAATATCCTTCTTTAAAAACACATATGTAGCAATCCCAAAACAGGTGACCGAATAAGCGCCCAGNACTCCAAGTTTCTTNCCGATTTCNNNCCATGGAATAGGATCNTTAAAGGCATCCNACCAAACATTAAAATACTTCACAAAAACATATGGTTCGATTTTTTCAAAAATTTCTAACGGAATNCCCATAATNATATAACCTATAATAATTAGAAANATGGTTCCAATAATTGGACCAACCGCATTATTGGTCATGGTTGAAAACATAAAACAAAGTGTAGCAACCATACACATGACCAANATAGCCAACAAAAAAGAAAACGCCATTCGNGCCCAAGCTTGCGATTCATCTAATATAAGAATACCATTATCAATTACAATTAAATCGCCTGTTCCCAATANGATACTCCCAATACCNAGGCTCCATAATGCNCAAAAGATAAGAAGNAATGCNGTGTAGATATAACTGGCCATTAATTTGGATACCAATATTTTAAACCTGCTCACTGACCGCGTAAGTGTAATTCTAAAAATACCATTGGCGCCATCTGCTGCAACGGAATCCCCTGCAGCCAGNGTAACCAAGAATGGAATATGAATCCATAATGTGTTCATAATAATGTAAGTTGCCAGGAATGAATTGAGAATGGAGCCCACGACCATAAAAGTACCCCCCAATTCTCTGGCATAATCTCGGTGAAGTTCTTCGCCGCCCACAGAAAANCCCCATAATATGANTGGCATCAAAATTGAAATTCCAATAAATCCTATATAGCTTCTCCACCGTCCTGCAATCACCAACAATTCGTTATGGATTAATCCCAGCATCAGATTTGACTTTTCTTTCCTACTCGAGAAAGAAAAACATCCTCTAAACTGGTCCGAGGAATAACAGCTGAAATCTGAAGGTTGTTNTGAACTAACAACTGNACTAAATCNGATATTTTATCATNACCAATTCCAACATTTAATAATCCATTTTTTTCTTCACATCGATGAANCCAATCTTGGTTTGATAATAATTCNATTGCTGGCGCTAATGGATTCACATGAATTTCTGTCATCAGTAAATCGGAGTCTTTTAGTAAATCTTCTATGGGTCCCGCTGTTTTTAATTTCCCTTGGCTAATCATGGCAACATGAGAACATATTTTTTGAACTTCATCCAGCAAGTGGGACGAGATAAAAATGGTAATACCCTCAGAAGATAATTCCCGAACGAGATCCCTGACCTCTTTCATTCCTTGAGGATCTAAACCATTTGTCGGTTCGTCTAATATTAATAATCTTGGATTAGATAACAGCGCCTGTGCAATGCCCAACCGCTGTTTCATTCCTTGTGAATAAGTCTTTACCTTATCTTTGCCGCGGTTCCCCAAACCGGTACGATCCAACACCGTTTGAACTCGAGACATATCCGTTCCATCCATTCGNGCCAACATTTCTAAATTTGTTTTCCCAGAAAGATGTTTATGGAAATCTGCTCTTTCAATTAAGGCGCCAACGCTGGAAAGGGCCTTATTTCCTAACTTTTGAACGGAATTCCCTTGTATATAAACTTCGCCTTCATCGGGAGAAATCAACCCAGTCATCATGCGAATCGTTGTGGATTTCCCGCTTCCGTTTGGCCCCAAGAATCCATAGACAGACCCATCCGGAATCTCCAGATTCAGGCCATCCACTGCTTTGCGGAGACCAAATGATTTTGTCAGGTTCTTTGTTTCAAGTATCATTGTTTTTGGCCACAGAGATCACAGAGATTTTAATAATGAATAAATCATTAATCATTCTCTGTGGCTTTCCATCAATTCTATAAATTGTTCAAACAAGTATCGGCTATCATGAGGGCCAGGACTGGATTCTGGATGATATTGTACTGAAAAAACAGATAAATCATCACATCGAATTCCCTCAGAAGTATCATCGTTTAAATTCACATGNGTTGGAATCACATTATCTGGNAGTGAGTTTAAATCAACNGCAAACCCATGATTCTGGCTGGTGATTTCTACCTTCCCTGTTTCCATNTTTTTTACAGGATGATTAATTCCCCGATGACCAAATTTGAGCTTAAACGTTTTGGCCCCTAATGCCAATGCCAAAATCTGATGCCCCAGACATATGCCNAAAATCGGCTTCTTGCTGAGCAATTCTTTCACTGTTTTTATTCCGTATGTCACGGCTTCAGGATCCCCAGGACCATTACTTAAAAACACNCCATCCGGATTAAAGTTCATAATTTCCTTAGAAGTTACATTGGAAGGGAAAACAGTTACATCACAGCCGTGGCTTTCCAAAAGC